>JASGCF010000046.1 GCA_030054275.1 Limnohabitans sp.
CGCGCATGAAGTGATTCGCGCGCAACTTGCGGGCACTCTCGCGAGCCAAGCCGTGGCAGCGGAGTCACTCGTTATCGCCTACGAACCGGTCTGGGCGATCGGTACGGGTCGGACTGCGACTCCCGACGACGCAGCCGAAGCGCATCGCACGGTTCGGAACATGCTGCGGGAACTGTATGATGCCCGATTCTCTGAGTCGGTCCGCGTGATTTACGGCGGCTCAGTGAACGCCAAGAACGCAGCTGAACTCTTCGCGCACGAAGAGATCGATGGCGGCTTGGTGGGAGGTGCTTCGTTGATTGCGGCTGATTTCGCCGCAATCGTCGCGGCTGCCGCGCTGCGTGTGTCGTGATCAGGAACATTCGATGAACTATCTCTTCGCCTTTCTTACCGTCTTCTTCATCATCGCCTCTGTGGCGCTTGTGCTCATCGTGCTTGTGCAGCGCCCGCAGGGTGGCGGTCTGACGGGAGCCTTCGGTGGCGGTGGCGGCACAGACACAGCATTCGGCGGCCGAACCGGCGACGCGCTGACTGTTGCCACCATCACGGCGTTCTCGATTTACTTGCTGCTGGCGATTGGTTTGAACATCACTTCGAACCTCCAGAACGAAGCGGCTGTGAAGCCCGCAGTTGCCGAGACACCTGCCGCGTCGACAGAAGTGCCGCCCGTGACGGCGCCCGTGACTCCGCCAACATCCACGACGGAAGCACCAGCACCAGCGGCGATCGAACCGCCAGCCACGACGCCAACCACGACACCAACCACGACACCAACCACGACGCCAATCACGGCACCCGCGAGCGAAACACCGACCGCTGCTCCTGCCGCCGAACAAACTCCCGCGCCAACTCCTGCGCCAACTCCCGCGCCGACGCCTGCTCCTGCGGGTGGCTGAACGCTCACGCTGAGACTTCCACATGATTCGATCGATGACCGGCTTCGGCTCCGCCGCCGCTGATGCGGAGGGCTGCCGCTTCTCGGTTGAGATCAAGAGCGTCAACAACCGCTTCTTCAAAGCGACTGTTCGACTCCCGGAAGAACTTTCCACGCTCGAAACCGAACTCGATACAGCGGTTGCCAAGCGGCTCGGTCGCGGCAGCGTGATGGTGTTGGTTCGTTTCGTTCCCGGTGGAGCCGTCGCCGCAGCGGAGGTGAATCCGGCCGCTGCGCGCACGGCGCTCACCGCGCTTTTGGCCGCACTTCCCGCTGAATTACGCGATCGAGCCACTGTGGATCTTGGAGCGTTGCTCGCAGTTCCTGGCGTGTTGCGGACCGATGGTGTTGAGAAGATTGTTGAATTCGCGCGGCCTGTTCTTCTCCGACTCCTCGATGAGGCATGCACACGCGTGCTTGAGATGCGCGCTCGCGAGGGCGAAACCGTTGCGCGTGAACTCGCGCGGTTCGGTGAAACCATTCGGGCAGCGCTTGCAGATGTCGCCATACGCGCGCCGCATGCATCGAACGCATATCAAGAACGACTGCGGGCGCGCATGAATTCGTTGCTTGCAGAAGTAGGTGCAACCGCAGCTGAACAAGATTTGCTGCGCGAAGTCGCGGTGTTTGCAGAGCGTTCCGATGTTGCCGAAGAAGTCACGCGACTCAACGGACACCTCGATCAATTCGCGCAAGTGATTTCGCCAACGCACGCAGAGCCAGCAGGGCGCACGCTTGATTTCCTTGCGCAAGAAATGTTGCGTGAGGCGAACACCATCGCGTCGAAGTCGCAAGATGTTGAAATCGCGCGACGCGTCGTCGAGATGAAAACCGCGATCGATCGCATCAAAGAGCAATCCGCCAATGTGGAGTGATTGATGCGCGGTGAGTTTGCGGATCACACCCCAAATGATTGCACTGGAACACACGCGCCGATTGAAGGCGTCGGAGCAGTGCGAGCAAAGTTTCAGGCGCGTGAAGTCGCGCAGGTCTTGTCGCATTATGACCTCGGCGTGATCGCAGAGATTCGCGAGTATCGTCGCGGTTCGCGTCGCGCGCCAAAACTCAAATTGCGCTGTGAACGCGGCGAATTCTTGTTGAAGCGACGCGCGCCAGCACGCGATCGTGATCGTTCGCGTGATCGAGCTGCTGCTGGGCATGTGCTAGAAACGCTCGCTGCAAACGCTGGTGTTTCGGTCGCGGGTTTGGTCCCGCTTCGATCGGGCGGAACACTGCTTGAACTTGGCGAACAGTTTTATGAAGTACACCGTTGGATTCCGGGCACTCGCTACAGCCATCACATCGAGCAAGCGCGCGCTGCGGGAACCGCACTCGCTGGACTTCATGCTGCGTTTCACGACATAGAGTTGTTACACGAATTGCCGCAGGGCGGTTTCTCCGATATTGCTGCAGTTCGGCGCGCTGTGGTCGCAGCGGGCGATCGCGCACAACATGCCACAGCGGATACGAGCGCGACACGACTCCAGTACACGCTCGGCGCAATGGACAAGCACCTTGATCGTGTTGAGATCAAGTTGTTGCAGAAAGGTCTGCCGCTGCAACGAAGTGCGATTTGTCACGGCGACTTTCATCCTGGAAACACGCTGTGGATCGACGACGCGCTTGCAGCGGTCATCGATTTCGACAGCGTTCGACGCGAGTCGCTCGCGGCAGAACTCGCCAACGCGCTCATGCAATTCTCGAGTCGAGCGCGTGCAGATCGTGATCCGACCAAGTGGCCGGTGGGGCTGCTTGCGGAAAATCTGCAAGCGTTCGGCGCCGGATACGCGTCGATGCATGGCGACGCCACACGCGAGATGGCGCCGCTTGTTCCATGGCTCATGATCGCTGCAATCGCCGCGGAGGCCGCATCACCCATCGCGCGCGACGGCGATTTTGCTGGAATCGCAGCGGTTCCCGTACTCGAAAGCGCGCTCTCCATGATGGACTGGATCGCAGAGCGCACGCGCGCGATCGCGGCTGTACTCGAAGCATGACCGCACTTCACCTATAGGCGCTGCGTTCGTCGCGTGCTACGCTTCCACGATGCGCAATGCAGCGAAGGTCTTTGCAGCGTTTCTCGCCACAGCAACCGTGCTCTCGCATGGAGTTGCCACCACTGCGTTCGCGCAGATCGAGATTGGACCTCAGCGCGGGCTTCTCGTTCCGTCGCCAGCACGCCCGCCGCAAGAGCAACTACCTTCGGATGCAGAACTGCAGCGAATCAAAGTACCAGAGGAACTCGTGCGGCTGGCGAAAGAACTAGGCGCATCCGAGTTCGCGTCGCGGGTGTCTGCTCGCGATGCGATGCTGGCGAGAAAGCCAACGCGCGACGAGTTGATGGCGCTGTTGTTGCGCACAGATTTGTCGGAGGAATCGCGCAATGCTGTCGTTGGCATGCTCACCAACATCATTCTGACCGCACCGCGCGGCGCGCTTGGTATTCGTATGGATCTTGGCGTGATTCGCGAGCGGGGCGTGCGCGTGACGGGCGTTGTGCCAGGAATGCCCGCGGAGAAATTTCTGATTGCGGGCGATCTCATCGAATCAGTGGCAGGGCAGCCGGTGAACGATCGCAACGACCTCGTCGCTGTGGTGCAAGGGCTGCAACCAGGCGCAGAAACGAAACTCACGGTGCGCCGCACCAAGCGCGACGCGCAAGGCAAGGCTCTCATTGGTGCGGATGGGCTCGAGTTGACAGAGTTGCTTGAGTTCTCGATGCGCTTGGGTTCGACGGAGGAACTCAACGAGCGGGGCGACCCAATGCAGCCTGCGTTTGTCAATCCAGCGACGCAAGCGCGTCAGTGGACAGCAGCGGCAGCGGCGCAGCGATTTCTCACGCAACCTGTTGAAATTCCCGTCAAACGGCGATTTTCTGCGCGCGCGGTCGACGGGCCAATCACGATGGATTCTGTGCGCCAGTTGTTGGTGGAAGCGCAGTTGTCGGGCGCAGACGCAGACACGGTGCGCCGCTTCCGCAAGCGACTTGATGCGCTCGATCAGCAACTTGGACAGGTTCGCCGCATTGGTGGAGCGCCAGCGGATCGCGCCAATCTTGAACAGGTCATTCAAAATGGACTTGAAGCGCTCGACACCGAGATTCGCGCTGTCTTCTGAAGTTTCGCTGTCTTAGGACAGCGGATTGCGGAAGTGCTCGTTTTGGATAGGCACAACCACTTCGAGCACATGTTGCAGCACTTCTGCGGGTGATCCCATCGCGTTCACTTCACGCACGATTGCCTTCGGATAGAAGTCAAGCACCGGTCGCGTTTCGCGCTCATACACCTCGAAGCGGCGGCGGATGACTTTCTCATCGGCGTCATCGATGCGATTCTCTTTGAGCGCGCGGCGGCGCATGCGCGTCACCATGGCCTCGATATCTGGGCACACGAGATGGAGCACGGTGAGCACTTCTAAATGTTGCTCGAGGTGCTTCGCCTGATTGACATTCCGCGGGATTCCGTCAAGCACCAAGAGATCGACATGTGGCTTGTAAATCGACAGCACCGTTTGCGCGTGCATGTTCTGCCGCCACATCTCAATCGTGAGTTCGTCAGGCACAAGCTCGCCGCGCGAGGAGTACTCCATGAACTTTTTGCCGAGATCCGACGCCATATCGAGTGAGCGGAACACATCGCCGCACGCGAGGTGATAGAAGCCCGGCACCTTGCCGAGGATCTTGCCTTGCGTGCCCTTACCGGCACCTGGTGCGCCGAAGAGAAGGACGGTCTTGTAGCGGCGTGCGGGAGTGGTCGACATGCGTGCCTCCGGAGTTGCCCGACTGGGCAGGGCGAGGGTAAATCGGCCACCGTCGCGCGGGGGTTGAATCATCATTGAAAATGTCGATTTCGCGCACCGAAGCAACGCGCGGATGGGGGGGCCCGCACCGCCCATGGTGAGCACGCCTTCGCGGGGCCTTGGTCGCACCTCAATTTCGCTGCGTTACACTCGCACCTATGCAGTTTCCCGCCAAAAGGTGGATTCGACCCGACGCGCGCAGGCGCGTTCCGCAGACGGCGCCCGCGGGCCATCTGTCCGGCCGTGTTTCAACTGATGTTGCTGTCGATCTCTCAGATTCCGGCGCGTGTGAGGGTGCGGGTGACGGTGCGGGTGACGGTGCGGGTGACGGTGCCTGGGGCGCGTCCTTACTCGATCAGTTACTGCATGCGCGCGGAGTGGTCGATGCCGACGCCAGAGCAGCGTTTTTCCAACCCACACTGAAGCAATTGCAGCCGCCGTGGGACCTCCACGACATGACCAAGGCAGTGAACGCCTTGCATGCAGCAATCACAGCGGGGAAGCGAGTTGCGATTTACGGTGATTACGATGTCGACGGCGTCATGGCGACCACGATTTTGTGGCACGCACTTCGCGCGGTGCGCGCAGACGCGGCGATTCGTACCTACATCCCGCATCGACGCAAGGAGGGATACGGACTGAATGCAGACGCCATCCATCGACTGGCAGACGAGGGTGTTGAACTCATCGTGACGGTGGATTGCGGTGTTTCTGCCGTGGATGAAGCGGCGATCGCAGCGGAACGCGGCGTCGAGTTGGTGCTGACCGATCACCACAATCTTCGCGCAGATGGCGCAGTGCCGTCTGCGCTTGCGGTGGTTCATCCGCGCGTCGGAAATACGCATGCATTCGGAGATCTTTGTGGCGCCGCGGTTGCGTGGAAGTTTGCTTGGGCCCTCTTCTATGAAGCAGCGGGTTGTTCGCGCGAAGGCAGACTTCCTGAGAAGTTTCAGAAAGCACTGCTCCGGCTCTTGCCTCTCGCGTCTGTCGGCACGATTGCAGATGTGATGCCGCTTCTTGGTGAAAATCGCGCGATTGTTGCAGCGGGTCTCCCGTGGATCGAACGCACAGATATTGAGGGTTTCGATCAGCTTCTGAAGCGAACGCGTGTGGTATCGCCTTCGTCAACGGCACCCATTGACGCGGAAACGATTGCGTTTCGCTTTGCCCCGTGGATCAACGCTGCGGGTCGCATGCAACATGCAGAAGACGCCGTTGAGTTGTTTACGACGGCTCGTGGCGCGCGTGTCGATGAACTGGTCCGTGTGCTTGCCGAACTCAATGAGCAGCGCAAAGTTGACAGTGCCGCAATTCACTTGGATGCACGAAAAAACTGGCTTTCCAGGATATGCAGCACTTCTACATCCACAAATCCTGAAGCCGCCATTGTGTTGTGGAACGACCATTGGAATCTCGGCATCGTTGGCATTGTGTGCTCGAAACTCGTGGATGAGTTCGCGCGTCCGACGATCTTGCTGACACGCGATGTGCACGAAGGCAGCGAATACTTCAAGGGTTCTGGACGCAGCGTTGCAGGTATCGACATGCACGCTGCACTCTCGCGCTGTGCTGACACGCTCGTCTCGTACGGTGGCCACGCGATGGCAGCAGGAGTCAAAGTGCACGAGTCACGGCTTGATGAGTTTCGCAAAGCGTTCTGTGGTGCGGTTCGATCGATGTTGCCGCACGATTCCGAGCCGCGTCCTGAACTGGTCATCGATGCTGTTGCACGCGTGGATGCGTTTGAATTGAGCGCGATTCAAACGATCGATCGATTGCAGCCATTTGGCCGCGGAAATCCGCGTCCCTTGGTACTTGTTGAAGATCTTGAGGTCACCCAAGTACGCCCGCTTGGTCGTGATGGGAAGCATTTCGAATTGGTGACTCGTGTTGAACTTCATGGACAGTTGCGACACCTCACTGCGAAGTGGTGGCGATCGGCGGAGTACCAAAAGTTTGTGCAAGTTGGTGCGCGCATCGATCTTGTTGTCGAGCCGAGTGTGTCGCAGTTTCGTGGTATCGCAGAGGTGTCGCTGACCGTGGTTGACTTGGAGATTCGGTCGAGCCGCGCGAAGAAACCAACGCTGGAGAAGTGACGAATGAGCGCAGAGTTTCCCACGACGCAGACCACTTGGATCGAGACGCGACTGGCGGAGGGTGAAACTGGCCGTGCTGCGTTGCATGAACATCTCATGCGACGCTACGGAGTGCCGCTGGCCGACTATGTGCGCGCGTCGGCGTTGCGCGCGATCGATGAGCCGGACGCGCTTGTGAACGAGTTTTTCGCGATGAGGCTTGCACGCGATGGCGACATGCAAGCGTGGCGTGCCAGCGGGTTACCGTTGCGACGATGGTTGGTGCATGGACTCTTACTTCATGGTCGTGAGCGGCAGCGCGAGGCGCGCCGCGCCGCGCGTGATGGTGCTGAGAGTGCGTGTGGCGGCTGCGGGTGTGCGTCGCCCTGCGAAGTTGGCCTCGAACCAAGTGCTTTCGAGCAATTCGAGCGCGCGTGGAGCAGCGCGCTTCTTTCTGAGGCATGCACGGTTGCGTCGCAGGAACTCATCGCGGAGAGCGATGGCGACGCGTGGGAGTGCTTCCGCAGGCACAACTTCGACGGCCTTGAGTACGCGGAAATCGCACAGGCCTTACGAATCACGACAGCCGAGGCACGCACGCGCGCACGCCGCGCTGCCGATCGCTTTGAGCGCGCGTTGCGGCAGCTTCTTGAGGATGAGGGCGTTGCGCGCGACGATCTTGACGAGGAAATTGCGTGGCTGATGGAGGTTTCGGCGAGGTAACGCGATGGTGCGGTGTCGGCACAATGTGATTGCGACTTACTTCGACCTCACAGCCGTGCTTTCAAACGCGCGCACATTTCCATCGCCGCACGCGGCCCACAGCGTGCCGTCGTTTGCCCATGTGATCTCGAAGGTTGCGCCGCGCCACAGAAGCAAAATCTCTTCACTCTCGTGAAGCTCTTGTTTCACGCTCCAAATGCGAAGCGTGTCGTCCGTCGCGCAACTTGCCAAGCGTGTGCTGTCTGCACTCCACGCAAGACTTCGCACATTTCCTCGGTGATTCGGAAGGCCCTTTTTCTGCGCAAAGTTCGCAGGGTCAAGGAAGCTCACCTCGCCAAGATTCCACACACAGCCAATCGCAAGCATGCGTTGATTCGGCGAAAGTGCGGCGGTGATCGGAAACTCGGGCTGCATGTCGAGATCCATGACTTCTGGCGGAGAAAGTGGCACTCCGCGCGCATCAAAGAGTCGCACCAACTTGGCAATATCACCTGAACCGCTTGGTAGGTACCACACGCCAGGAATTGCCGATGGCGCAGCCGATCCACAGCCCTGACCTCTTTGTGGAAGTGCCCACACGCGTGTGTTCGCGCTGTGAGTCTCGGCTTTCACAACGGTGTTCTGATTGGAAGCAAGAGTTTCTGGCTGCGTTCCATCGATCTCGACGCGCTCAATGACGAACGCAAGGTCGCCGATTCCGACGCCATCGCAGACCACGATCACGCGTTGTTCATCGACCACGGTGAGTCGCTGTGCTGCGTGAGGAAGTTCCACATTTGTCGTCGGCATGCCTTCGGCACCAAGCCATGCCACACCACCATTGTGGGCGATGACCACATCGCCGCGTTCTGTGACTCGCACGCCGTTCGCATGGAATCCGCACGAAACTCGCGTCACAGCGTGGGTTGTGCGGTCGACTTTGAACAGTGATCCAGTTGCGGTGGTCGCGAAGATACTGCCTGCAGTTGAGGCAACTCCGAGAGCGATACTGCGCACAGGTTGACCTTCAAGCGGAATCGCGACAGGTTCGCTGGTCGCGCCATTTGGAAAGAGTTCGACGCGCGCGCTAAGGCCGCCGCCCGCGAATCCATCTCCTGTTGGCGAAGCGGCTGTTGCCCACACTTGGCTGTAGATTCCCGATGCGCTGCCAAGAAATCTTCCATCGCTGGTGTTGTAGCGATCAACTGTTTCGACCCAAGTTGCAACGAGTAACTCGCGCCCATCTGCTGTGAAACTGGGCGAACGAAAGATGCGGCCGCTGATGACTTTCTCCCAGATGGGTTTACCACTTGCTGCGTCGAGAACGGCGATGTACGGGCCGCCAACGGCCGCGACGCGTGTGCCATCAGCACTCATGGCAACGCCGCGCACTTCTAAGGGTTGCCCTGGTACACGCCACGCCCAACGCATGGCGCCAGTTGCGGCATCAAGTGCAGTCACATGACCCGACATATCACCAAGAAACACCGTCGAAGCATCGGGGGCAACAGCAATGGCGCGCGGAAATGCAGCAAGCGGCGGATTTGCGCGCACCGTACGAACTACCGCAAGATCACTCGTGCTGCGTTCGGTGAAGCCATCGGATGTATTCGTGTAGACGCGTTGGCGCGAACGATCGAGCGCTGCGTCCTGCACGCCTGCGTCGGTTGCTGTCGCTTCGATCTTTCCAGTGCGGTCACGGATCTCGACTTGATCCGCGTTCACGACAAACAAGGCGCGTCCGTCGTGTAGCCCTTTCGCGCGCCAGTACGGCGCGTCTAATGCTCGTTGTTCGCACCACAGCACTTTGCGTGCGTGCGGGTCGAGCGCAAACGCGAAACTACTGGCCGCGCCGAACAGCAACGAACCATCGGGCGCGTAGTCGAGGCCATAGACCTGTTGCTGAGCACTTGGGACGACATACTCCCACAGCGATTGATCTGCGCGTTGCGCCAAATGCTGCCATTCCCATGCGCGCAGTTCGGCTGGCGCGCGCGCAAGCATCTCGCGCGCAGCGCTTGCGTCACTCCGATCGAGCATGCTGCTCGCGGCTGCGATCGACGCGAGATACGCAGCCCATTCGGCGCGGGTGTGCGCAGCGCGTTCGCTGCGTAAGAGTGAGAGCGAAACGATCAACGCAAGCACAACAGCAACGGCAATTCCACACGCTGCTGTCAGCGAAGCGCGATGTCGCCGACAGAGTCGCTTGATGCCGTCCCATTCGGTGTCTGGCTTTGCAAGCAGTGGTTCGCCGCGCGCGAGTCTGCGAAGTTCGCTGGCGAACTCAAGTGCACTTTGATAGCGGCGCTCTGGATCTGTCGCGAGCGCCTTTGCAACAACCGCGTCGGTTGCATCAGGCATGGCGGCGAGAAACGCTGTGTTGCGGTGGGCCAACGCTGCACGCGATACGGGCTCGGGCGCATCATGAAGCAATCGATCAACATGCTGTGCAAGTGGCACATCGCGCGTATCAAACGGAGGACAACCAGCAAGCAAGTCGTAGAGCAACGCGCCTAATCCCCAGAGATCGCTGCGCGTATCAACGGTGGCGCTACGCGCTTGCTCTGGACTCATGTAGGCAAGCGTTCCCATCGGGCCTTCGGTCGCTGCGGTGACCGAAGAGTTTGCCACCGCAGCAATGCCGAAGTCGATGATCTTTGGCACGCCATCTGCGCCCACGATCACATTACCTGGCTTGAGATCACGATGAATGACGCCAGCGCGATGCGCGTGGGCAAGCGCCTCCGCAACGCTCGCAACAAGTTCGATGCGTTCGCGCGGTGCAAGTTTCGCATCATCAGCCCAACGATTGACTGGCGTTGCGCCATCAACAAGTTCGAGCACGATGTAGGGAGTTTCGTTTTCGGATTCCGGCGCAATCGCGCTGGTATCGAGCGCAGTAGCCCGCACGCGATCGGCTCGGAAGACACCCGCCGCGTACACACGCGCAATGTTCGGATGTTCGAGTCGGGCGAGTGCTTCCGCCTCGACGCGCAATCGACGCGCACTTGACGCACTCATGCGTTCGCGTCGCACAACTTTGACAGCAACGCGCCGCCGCGGGAAATCTTGCGTGGCCGCGTAGACAACGCTCATGCCACCGGCGCCGATGACGCGGTCGACGCTGCAGCCACCGATACTCTGCCCAACGAGCGACTGCGCAAACAAGAGCGACGGTGTTTCGAGTGGCGCGTTTGGCACACTTGTCCGGAAGTTGTCCGCGGGCAGGTGATAGCGAAGGAGCGACTCGACTTCGTCAGCGATCGCTGGGCTTTGTTCTCGCAACTTCGCAAGCAGCGCACCGCGCGCAAGAGGTTGGAGTTCAACGATCTCTGCGAAGATCTCTTCTACGCGTCTCGGATCAGGCGCGTGGCCGTCTTCTGAAGAATTCAAGTTTGAAGGATTCAAGTTTGAAGAAGGCGCATCGCTACGATCGTTCATGGCGTAGTCTTGTTGGAAAGGCGGCGCTTACGCATCACGATCAAGTTCGCGGCGCAGCCATGCGCGCGCAAAGACCCAGTCTTTCTCGACGGTCGACTCACTGACGCCGAGAACCTTCGCAACTTCAGCCGTGGACATTCCAAGCATGTAGCGAAGGCGCGCGACTTCTGCAGCGCGCGGATGATCGCGCGCCAATCGATCAAGCGCTGCGGGCAAACCATACTCCGCGGCAGATCGCGCACTTCGCGTGTCTGCGAGTTCACCTGCCACGAAGGTCAGTGGGACTGGCGCGCGTCCGCCGCCGCGTTTCTGCGCCTTTCGTGTACGCGCGAGGTCGATGAGCACTTGCTCGCATGCTTGTGCAACCGAGCCGAAGAAGTGGCGACGGCTATCCCACGCGCGCGGGGGTGTGCGTCCGATACGCAAGAAGATCTCGTGCACGATTCCGGTCGGATGGAGGTCGCCAAACTGTGCGTCGGTTGAAGATTCGCGGGCAAGTGCTGCTGCCGCGATGGATCGCACTTCGTTGTAAACCTCTGTCCACGCGAGCTCTGCGGCAAGTGCATCGCCTGCAAGCGAGCGATTGAGAAGGGTTGTCAGTGAAGCGGTCACGCGGTGAATACTACAGCGTGCGTCAGAAGCGCGCGCTGTTGTGCTGCACTTCAAAAACGGCAGATTCTTCAGAATTCGATGCGGGTTTGTTCGCGCCTTGCGCATGCATTCACACGCAAAGCGTTTTCGCTGTGACTTGATGTCGTCTGTCAAGCACTGCGCGATTTGCGATTGAGCTGATGACTGCGTTGGTTTCGCAGTCCGCACAGATTTCGCCCAAAGCAGGTGTATGTACGAGCCCTGAGGAGATCGATCGATGCTGGCACAGAAGGATGGCCTGTCGCGCATGTGCGCGAAGCGTTCGTTGCGTATGTCGCGTATGACGCGTATGTCGCGCATCACGCGTGTTGTTGCGCCTGCCTTCGCGTTGTGCGTGGCGAGTACCGCGTGGTCGGCGACGCTCTATGTCGACGGCAATCCGTCTGACTCTTATACGCCGCCGAGCGGTTCGACGGTCTACACCACGATCCAGGCTGCGATCGACGCCGCTGCGAACGGGGATGTGGTGAAGGTCTATCCCGGCGATTACACATCGACCCAAGCGGAGGTTGTGAATCTTCGCGGCAAGGCGATCGTGGTTGAGGCGGCGATTGCGAGGATTCCGGGCAACGGCGCGACCTATGCCCGGATCGATGGGCAGGACCAGCGCCGCTGCGTGGTCGCGACGCTGAACGAGACCGAAGCGACCGTCGTGCGCGGATTTGAGCTCTGGCGCGGACGCGCCTCGGCTGGCGCGGGTATGTACGTCGTGAACGGCGACCCGCGTATCGAGGATTGCCGCTTTATCTCAAACGTCGCCACCGGCGGTGTCGCTTCGGGCGGTGGATTGCGTCTGTTGAACAGTGCATCGGTGATTCACGAGTGCTATTTCGACAACAACTCCGCTGACGCTGAGGGCGGCGGCATCTTCAACGCCAACGGGCCGCTCATGATCACTTCGTGCGAGTTCGTGAATAACCGCGCTCCGCGCGGCGGCGGGTACTTCACGCGGG
>JASGCF010000047.1:0-4418 GCA_030054275.1 Limnohabitans sp.
CTTCACTGTTGTTGCTGGGAAGTCCGCTGCTGAGAAAGCGACCGACAACAACGGCGCGTGATCCTGCTCCCGATTGATCGGACGCCGATCTACCGGAGTCCCTCAGTCCACGCCACCTGTGCCAACCAATGGCGCACAGATGGGAAGTCCTGAAGAACCGTCCAGATGCTGCAAGCCTTCGCAAACATCTTCAAGATTCCAGAGCTTCGTCGCCGCGTGTTCTTCACGCTCGGCATGATCGCGATTTATCGCATCGGCTTTGTGATTCCGTTGGTCGGTGTGGATCAGACAGCACTCAAGGAACTCGCCAAAAAGGCGACGAGTGAAGGCGACATTGGCGGCTTCGGTCGCATTGTCGAGTATGCGTCGATCTTCTCTGGCGGTAGCCTTCAGCAGTCGACGATCTTCGGCCTCGGCATCATGCCGTACATCACGGCGTCGATCATCTTCCAACTCTTGACCACGGTGTGGAAGCCGTTGCAGGATTTGAAGAAGGACGGCATCTCTGGCCAAACCAAAATCAACGAGTACACGCGCTACACGACTGTGGCGCTGTGTTTCATTCAGGGCGCGATGTGGCTGGGCTACCTGCGCTCACAGGGCCTGATTGCCCCCGGCATCGAAAGTGCTCCGGGCGGCCTCATCGTGTTTTACGCCGCCGGTATTGCTGGCCTCACGGCAGGCAGTTTGTTCTTGATGTGGCTTGGCGAGCAGATCGACAAGTACGGCATCGGGAACGGCATCTCGCTCATCCTCACGGCTGGCATCCTGGCCCGCATGCCTGATGCAGTGAAGTGGGTTGCGCAGAATTTCGGTTGGTCGATTCAAGGCGACACCACACTGACCCCTGTTGGCTTGATCTTGCTGCTCGCGGGCTTTGTGTTCGTCGTGGCCGGTGCCGTGATCATCACGGTCGCGCAGCGACGCATCCCAATTCAGCAAGCGAAGCACACTCGTGGTCGGAAGGTGTACGGCGGACAGCGCCAGTATTTGCCGCTGCGCATCAATCACGCTGGCGTGATGCCAATCGTGTTTGCGAGCTCGCTGATGATTTTCCCCTCGAGCATCTTCGGATGGCTCGCAACACGCGCCCGCGATGGCAACAGCGCAGATTGGTGGCAGACCGTCACCAACTTCTTCGCCATGAATTCGCAGATGGGCGAGTTCCCATACATCTTCGTAGAGATCCTCATGATCTTCTTCTTCAGTTACTTCTGGACCACAGTCCAGTTCAGTCCTGAAGATATGTCGAAGCAGTTGAAGCAGAGTGGTGCGTTCATTCCGGGATACCGTCCAGGCCCGCGCACCGCGGAGTACCTCGAGACTGTCATGGAGCGCATCACCTATGTCGGTGCAGCGTTCCTCGCAGCGATTGCGATTCTGCCAACGGTGATCAGCTCGAACATGGGCATCCCGCAGAATGTCTCGCAGTTCCTCGGCGGCACAGGGCTTCTCATCGTGGTGAGCGTCGGTCTTGATCTGATTCAACGCATTGAGGCAAACCTCCTCATGCGGAACTACTCTGGCTTCCTCGCGCGCGGCGCGAACGACAGCAAGGCACCGCGGGTTCGGAGCCGTCAGGGCTAATCATGCCCGGCCGCCCGACCACGCTTCTTGCGCCTTGCGCACCAACCGTCGCCGCTCGAACTCGGGCTGGTGGAAGTTGCCAAGTTCCGAGCAGTCAGCGCAATCTGATCGAGCTCAAATCTGCAGACGACACGCGGGGCATTCGTGAGGCTGGCCAAATTTTGGCACAAGCGCTTGAGATGGCTCGAGTCGCGTGCGTTGCAGGCGTGACGACCGCTGAGATCGACGCGATTCTTCGCGCGTCCATTCAGAATCAGGGCATCGAGCATCAGGGCATCGAGCATCAGGGCATCGGGCAAATCGCTGAGGCGCTCTTCCTTGGCTACACGGGTCCATCGGGTGCTGCCCGCGTTCCCTATCCCGCTGCGTCATGCATCAGTGTGAACGATGAACTGGTGCACGGCGTGCCAGGTTCGCGGGTGTTGAAGCACGGTGATGTGGTTTCGATCGACGCAGGCGTTCGCCTCAACGGATGGTGCGCGGACAGCGCAATGACAGTGTTCGTTGGCGAAGTTGATGCATCGATGCACCGCATGCTTGCCTGTGCTGAAGCCATGCTTGCGCATGCCACGCGCGCGATTGTGCCAGGTCGACGCTGGAGTGCTATCGCGCGAGAGATTGAGCAGATTGCGGTCGATGCTGGCTTCGCTATTGCGGTTGATTTCGTGGGCCACGGCATTGGACGCGCGCTTCATGAGGCGCCGCAAGTGCCAACAAGTGTGACCCGTCGCTTTGTGGATCACGATGATTTCACGCTGCGTCCTGGCATGGTGCTGGCCATTGAGCCAATGTTGATCGATGAGCGCCCGCAGCGCAACGCGAACGGCGAGCTCGTTTCACCAGCATGCACGCTGCAGGCAGATGGCTGGACGGTACGCGTGAACTCAGGCGCACGAAGTTGCCATGTTGAGCACACCGTTGTTGTCACGCGCGATGGGGCAGAGGTGCTTACTGCGCGAGAGACAGGTTCGAACGCGACGACCTCCATGCCCGCGAAGACGATCGGAGCCTTTGCCGCGTAGTTTGCATGTGAGCGCGGGAGTAACCCAAACTGAACTCCCTTCCGACAGACCCCGTTCCGACAGACACCATTCCGACAGACACCATCAAGATCATGTCGCGACGCGAGATGAGAAGTAGAACAGTAAGAGAGAAGCCAACCGAGATCGAAGCACCACATGGCCAAGGAAGACAAGATCACCCTCGACGCCGAAGTCACTGAGGCGCTCCCAGACGCGATGTTCAAGGTCCGTCTGCAGAACGATCAGGAGATCCTCGCGTATGTCAGCGGCAAGATGCGGAAGTTTTTCATCCGCATTCTTCCCGGCGATCGCGTGACCGTTGAGATGAGTCCGTACGACATGACCAAGGGTCGCATCGTGTATCGCTACTAAAAATCGCATCTCGTGCGTCGCACAGCCCGACGCCCGAGAACAGCAAGTCCGCACAGAGAAGCTCGCGAGTTTGCATGACAAGCTCGTCACGACAGCAGAAATTTGGGCCTATGTAGGTCCGAAGAAGTTAAGGAGTCCACCATGAAGGTTCGTTCAAGCATCAAGCGCCGCACCCGCGACTGCCAGATCGTGGTCCGCAAGGGCAAGCGCCTCGTCATCAATAAGAAGAATCCCCGTCTCAAGCAGCGTCAAGGCTGACTTTCGCGGGAAGTTCTGTACAATCTCCCTTCCCCCTTTGCGGCGCTGCCGTGAAAGGGGAACACGCATGCGTTCTCTTCTTGCCCGTCTTGCTTGTTGGCAGACGGAAGGAAGCACGGAGAAACGCGAAACATCTGACAGAGTTGGTTGCCGCAAAGCGCGGTGACCCTCGGAGCCTGACATGCCCCGTATCGCTGGTATCGACATTCCTGAGAAGAAGAAGATCGGCGTCTCGCTGCGCTATGTGTTCGGCATTGGGCCGAAGGTTGCAGTCGACATCCTCCGCGAAGTTGGCATCGACCCAGAGCGTCGCACCAACGAGCTGAAGGAACAGGAGATCGCTGCGATCACGGCAGTCATCGACGCGAAGATCGTGGTCGAGGGCGCGCTCCGTCGTCAGATTCAGACAGACATCCAGCGCCTCAAGGACATCAAGGCGTATCGCGGTGATCGTCACCGCAAGAGTCTTCCAGTCAACGGTCAGCGTACGCGATCGAACTCGCGTACTCGTAAGGGTAAGAAGAAGACCGTTGCTGGTAAGAAGGGCGTGAAGGGTTGATCGATTTGTGCGAACTCGTTGCGGCCTAAGCCGTCGACGACATGGCATGTATCCATCACTCTCTTCAATCCTTCGAAACCGAGTGAGTTCGCGACAGACCTCAAAGCGCTTGGTTCCGAGTTAGAGATTTTGCGACGAAAGTCGTGCAACGAAAGTCGTGCGACGACAGCGTCGCTCGCAAAGCACTGAAAGTAAGGCTACGAGAAACACCATGAGCACGCCCACCTCGGCAGCAGCATCATCCTCGAAGAAGAAAGTTCGTAAGAATGTTCTTCGTGGCATCGTGCATGTGAATGCAACCTTCAACAACACCATCGTCACCATCACCGATGTCAACGGCGAAACCATCGCATGGGACTCGGCTGGAACGGTCGGATTCAAGGGCGCACGCAAGTCGACCCCGTTCGCTGCGAGCCGCGCGTCTGAGAAGGCCGTCGGTAAGGCGAAGCGTGTTGGTTTGAAGGAAGTGGAAGTTCGCGTGAAGGGCCCTGGTCCGGGCCGCGAGAACGCGATCACGGCGCTGCAAGCAAACGGCCTGCGCGTGACGGCAATCGAAGATCACACTGCGATTCCGTTCAACGGCTGCCGTCCGCCGAAGAAGCGCCGCGTGTGAGTCGTAA
>JASGCF010000047.1:4518-12532 GCA_030054275.1 Limnohabitans sp.
TTCACGCATCCGAACAAGCACTGTTCGGATGCTGAGGCGTGATCCACGCATCCGGAGAAGCACTCTCCGGGTGCTAGGAAGAACCGAGCATCCCCGCCGGTCCGGCGAAAGCAGGGCCAGCGGATTTCAGAACACGGATCCTCCGCACAGATGGCAGCCACTCGCCGACCGAGCAATCGGTGGCAACCGACAAGGGTGGTGGTCCGAGCTGCGGTAGGTGTCGAAAGGGCGAAAGCCCGCACAGCAAATTTGTCGGAAGCCCAGCAAGGGCAAGGCAGGAATCTTTATGCATCTTCGTTGGCGTGGCCTCGATCTTCCAGCAAAAGTAGTCCCCGATGTGCGCAGCCGGTCTGCGACCTTCGCCCGCTTTACGGCAGAGCCGTTCGAGCCGGGCTTTGGTACGACCATCGGCAACTCGCTTCGTCGCGTGTTGCTCTCGTCGATCGAGGGTGCAGCGATTACGAAGGTGAAGATCAAGGGCGTGACGCATGAGTTCTCGACGATTCCAGGCGTTCTCGAAGATGTCGTCGACATCATTCTGAACATCAAGGGCATCGTGGTTGCGATGGACGGCGACGGCCCGCGCACCATGCGTCTTTCTGCCGAAGGCCCCGGCGATGTCACCGCTGAGTTGATTGAGTGCGACGCTTCGATCGCGATCATCAATCCAGAGAAGGTCATCGCAACCCTGACCGACAAGATCGATTTCGATATCGAATTCACGGTCGAAAAGGGTCGCGGCTACATGCCGGCGAGCGAGCAGATCGCCAAGGACAACGCGAAGGGTACAGATCAGGTCATCGGTGAGATCCCGATCGACGCGATCTTCTCGCCAGTGCAACGCGTGCGCTTCGCAACCGAAGACACCCGCGTTGGTCAGCAGACCAACTATCAGAAGTTGCTCCTCGATGTTTGGACCAACGGCACTGTGACGCCCGAAATGGCGCTCGTGGAAGCCGCGAAGATCCTCCGCAAGCACCTCAATCCGTTTGTTCAATTCGATGAACTCGGCAGCGATGTTGTGTCGGATCAGGTTGCGGCAGCGAACGAGCAAGACGACGAGATTCTGCGCAAGCTTCGGGCGTCGGTGAGCGACCTCGAACTGAGCGTTCGCGCCTCGAACTGCCTCGAAACCGCCAAGATCCGCACCATCGGTGAGTTGGTTCAGAAGACCGAAGATGAACTTCTTGGCGTTCGCAGTTTCGGCAAGACTTCGCTGCGCGAAGTGAAGTCGGAACTCGAGAAGATTGGTCTCCACCTCGGCTATCCGGTTCCTGAGGGCGTTCTCGGGAGTTGAACGGCGGGCTGTTGGAGGGCATGCATAGGCGGTGTTGCCGCGCATGTGTGCAGTGTGAAGTGTTGAACAGATCCGGCAGTCGCCGGCAAGAGAATGGGGCCCGGCCGTGAGGGTCGCGCCCAGATAGGAAACGAGTCATGCGTCACCGTGTCTTTGGTAAGCAACTCTGCGTGAAGGAAGATCACCGCCGCGCGATGCTTCGAAATCTCGCAGCAGGTCTTTTTGAGCATGGTCAGATCGAGACCACGCTTCCCAAGGCGAAGGCTGTGCAGCCGTTCGTTGAGCAACTCATCACGATGGCAAAGCGCAGTGGTTTGGCTGCTCGCCGCACGATCCAGTCGCGCATCAATGATCGCGCTGTGTTCGCATGGGTTGCGGATCCCAACACCAAGGAAGAGAAGAAGAACGCCCACCAATTGTGGGATCTTCCGGCAACGGAATCCATCAAGTTCAACCGCTACGGTGAACTGAAGGAAGCGCCGCGGCTTGTGCAGCACCTGATGACCAAGGTTGCGCCGCTCTACGCAGATCGCGCTGGCGGATACACCCGCATCATCAAGTTGGACAAGCGACGCGTCGGTGATCAGACCGACCTCTGCATTCTGCAACTCGTCGGTAAGGAAGATGGACCGCAAGTGAGCGGTCGTCGTTCGAATCGCCGCCGCACTGCAGACAAGCGCACGGCGTACGCAGCGGACCTTCGGAAGAAGGCTGCCGAGCCAGCGAAGGCTGAGTGATCCAGCGAAGGCTGAGTAATCTCGCCTGCCTGCAAGTTTCAACAGAATTCAGTCCGCCCCGCATCGCGCGGGGCGGCTGTCTTTTTCCCAATGTGCTACTCGGTCTGGCCAAGCAGTCGTTTCAGAAACTCGCTGTCGTGGAAATCGCGCGAGCCGTTCAGTGCACCAAATCGCACCACGGTCATTCCTTCTTCAGGAAGCACATACAGCCGCTGTTTGCCCTTGCCGGCAGCCATGAAACCAACAGGCGCGCTGTCTTTCGCTGCGTTGTCCGTGGGCGCTGGCGAGGATCGGGCAGCACGGGCTTCTTCTCGCTCGCGCAGCCGCGCAGCCAACCTGCGTGCGATTGGTCCATCGCGGTTCTCAAGTCGATCGGCTGCCATGGTGCCAGCAACATCATCCTCTGCGTCTGTGCTGTCATCCGAAAGTAACCACCATGTGAGCCCGTAGCGCTGGTTTGGACCAGTGGCCTGCGAGAGTTGTGCCACGAGGTCTGCCGAAAGCAGCGACACGCCTTTGGACACGCCGCCGTTCCGAATGAACTCCCCGAAGCGCGCCCAATCGGTTGCAGCGAGTCTGCATCCACCTGCCAAGTTTGGATTTCCGACACCGTCGCGCTGTACCTGCGGCTGGATCTCGAGTGGCGTGAAAATGCGCCTGTCAAGGTATGCAAGGATGTCTGCGTCGCCAGCATTCGCGGCTTGAAGTTTGCGCTTCAAAAGTTCACCGAACACATAGAACGAACTTGGTCCATAGATGAAGCGCTCGCCAGGGGCTGCGAGCATGCGTGCGTCGATGGAGGCTTGGGCACGGTCGGTGATTCCGGCTTCACGAGCGCTGGCCGCAGAGTCGATCTTGGCCGAGAGGCCCTCAAGCCCCGACGCGAGAGAAAGTAATTGTCGAATCGTGACCTTTGATTTGCGCGGATCAGATTGCCATTCGGTGATCGTGGCGCTGACGCGCTCGTCGAGCGACAGGAAGCCATCTTCAACCGCACACATGGCCGCCACACCAACAAAACTCTTCGAGCCGCTCGCCAAGACATGCGGGGTGCGCGCCGAGAAGCCCGCGGCAGCGTCTTCGAACACAGGTCGACCGTGCACAAGCACGAGCATCACTTCGCCGTCGTGTTCGCGCGAATATGCGGCAGCCGTCCTACATCGCTCGAGCAACGACGCGCGCAGCTCGGTACTCGATTGTTCGTTCGCGGCTTTATGCACTTCCCCAACCGCATTCCCAACCGCGTGCGCATTCGACTGCGCAGATGGGGGCGTCGCGCTCGCGGCAACGACGGTTGGCTCGCCACCACGCGCGCACCCGAGAAGAGTTCCGAGTGCAAGGGCACATGCCAAAGTTCGAAGTGTTGGGTTGGTGAACTGCAGGGCGCGCATCGCGAATGGCGAACGCCCCAAGCCAACGCCTATTGCGCTCACGCGTCTCTACCCTTCACGGCAACGCTTGCCGCGTGTAACTGCAGCGTGGATCTCGGTACACTTCCGCTCCCATGCTCGCCGAACTCGACACGATGGAGCGCGAGGCGCTCGCCGAAATGGACTCTGTGGCCGATGCCGCCGCGTTGGAGGCGTTTCGCGTGCGTTGGCTTGGCACCAATGGACGCCTCCGTGGCGCGATGGACGCGCTCAAGACGGTCCCCAAGGATCAGAAGCCCGCAGTCGGGAAGCGCCTCAACGAGGTCAAGGCTCGTATCGAGGCTCTCTTCAACGCACGGCGCGATTCGGCCGCAGTCGCCCCGAAGGGCCCCCCAGTCGATGTGACAGAGCCAGGACTTGCCGTCGGTGAGGGCGCAAGGCATGTACTGACCAAGACGATTGATGAGATCGTCGATGTGCTTGGCCGCATGGGCTTCTCGGTTGCGGACGGCCCCGAACTCGAAGACGAGTGGCACAATTTCAACGCGCTGAACATCCCCGAGAGCCACCCCGCGCGTGGTCCGGCAGACAACTTCTTCCTCGGCGGGGCTGTCGCTGGCAAGTTGCTTCTGCGCACCCAGACCTCAACCGTACAGATTCGTGCCATGGAAACGATGAAGCCGCCGCTCAAAATTTGCGCGATTGGCCGCGTCTATCGCCCCGATGCGCACGATGCGACGCACTACTCGATGTTTCATCAGGTCGAGGGTCTCTGCGTCGATCGCCGCGTGTCCATGGTCGATCTCAAAACGACGCTGGTGCAATTTGCCAAGGCTTTTTTCGGGCCAGAGGCGGAGATTCGTCTGCGACCTAGTTTCTTTCCGTTCACAGAGCCAAGCGCTGAACTCGATATGAAGATGCGCGTCATGCGCAACGGCGTCCCAGAGTGGCGTTGGATTGAACTCGGGGGTTGCGGCATGGTCGACCCGAATGTCTTCAAGGCCGTGGGCATCGATGCAGAAGAGTGGACAGGCTTTGCCTTTGGCCTTGGCATTGAGCGTGTTGCCATGCGCAAGTACGGCATCAGCGATATTCGGCTGCTCTTCGAGAACGACGCGCGATTCCTGCGCCAGTTCTAAGGGTTCGGCGCCGAACCGCGCGATACGCTGCGTGATATGCAACTTCGATTTCGTTGTCTTCATGGCGTGTCCCGAGCGGGGTTTGCTTGCGCAGTTTCACTTGCTGTGTGTGCGCGGGTGTTCGGCGTGGCAGCCGACGCACCCGCGAGCGCCGCGCAAACTTCTGCGCCGCAATCATCAAGCCGACCGAACATCGTCTTCATCATGTCGGACGATCACGGGAAACAGGCGATTTCGTGCTACGGCGCGACGGCCGCGCCAGGGGTCGTGCAAACTCCAGGGATCGATCGGTTGGCCCGCGAGGGAATGCGCTTCGATTGCGCGAGCGTCACGAATGCCATTTGTGGCCCGTCGCGAGCCGTGATGCTGACTGGCAAGCACAGCCATCGCAATGGCTTCGCGACGAACGATCAGAAGTTCGAGAGCACGCAGCAAACTTTTCCCAAACTCCTCCATCAAGCGGGCTATCGCACGGAAGTTGTTGGGAAGTGGCACCTTGAGAGTGACCCAACCGGATTTGACCACTGGGATGTGCTCGTCGGGCAGGGGGATTACTGGAACCCAACTTTCGTCGCCGACGGCGCGCGCATCAAGCGCGAAGGCCATGTCACGGACATCATTCATAGAGAGGCAGTGGGTCGGCTCAAGCAACTGGCCACGGGTGCGAAGGAGGGCAAGCCATTCGCGCTGCTTGTGCATCACAAGGCGCCGCACCGCAACTGGATGCCAGCCGCACGACATCTTGCCCTCTTCCGCGAGGTCGATATTCCGCAGCCAGCGACCTATTTCGATCGCTATTCCGGCCGAAGTGTGGCGAGTTCGATGCAGACCATGCAGATCGATCGCGATCTGACTTGGGAGTACGACCTCAAGGTTCCGGCGCGCGAACTCTTTCCAGATCGCAAACTCGACGGGCTCGACTCGTGGATGCAGAAGGAGTTGTCGCGTATCCCTGGCGAGGCGCAGCGCGCCATCGCAGAGGCATACGACGACGAGAATCGTCGATTGATTTCGCGATTCGGTCGCATGAGCCCCAAGGCGCAGGCGGAATGGCGGTTCCAGCGTTACGCGAAGGACTACCTGCGCACGGCGCAGGGTGTAGACGACTCGGTTGGCGCGCTGCTGGAAGAACTTGACGCCCTTGGTCTCGCTCAGAACACCATCGTGGTGTACACCAGCGACCAAGGTTGGTTTCTCGGTGAGCACGGTTGGTTCGACAAGCGTTGGATGTACGAAGAGAGTTTCCGCATGCCGCTTGTCGTGCGTTGGCCCGGGCATATTCCGACGGGCTCGGTGTCGAGCGCGTTGGTGCAGAACCTCGATTTTGCGCCGACATTCCTCGCGGCAGCGGGCGTGTCGGTACCCGCCGACATGCAGGGGAAGAGCATGCTGCCGCTCCTCGCCGCAGGCGGCGCGACCGACAAACCGTTCCGTGACGCGGTGTACTACCGCTTCGAAGAGTCGAAAGGTCCGCACACCGTTCCTCGCCATGAGGGCGTCGCGACCGAGCGCCACAAGTTGATCCGCTTCCTCGACATCATGGATCCAATGACCGGCGAGCCAATGCTTGAGCTCTATGACCTCGCGGCGGATCCCGATGAAATGAGGAGTCTCGCCGTAGATCCAGCCTTCGCCGAACTCCGCAGCGAGATGGTCCGGCGGCTTGAGGAGTTACGGTCGCTGTACGGGGTGGATGCGAAGCCAGTGGAAATCCCGCGTCTGTTGCCAGCAGCCTCTTGACCTTTCGACGCTCGCACTTACCCTCACGCCTCGCAGCCAGAGCATTGTGACGCGTGGGAAATCCGTGATGGGAAATCCGTGACGGAAAGGGATGCGCATGGTCGCGCGTCGAGAGCGTTGCATCGTGTTGGGTCGGCTGCGAAGCAGGGAGGCGCTATGTCAGAGAGTCCAGTCGAGGGCGGTGGAGAGAGTTCGTTGTCGCGACTTGGTGCATGGGTTGCGAAACCCGGAGCGGGGATTTTCCTGCTCGGCGCGACGCTTGCATTCGCGGTGCTTGGCGCGAGTGACCAGGTGGGGCGCGCAGTACGCACGATCAAACAAGACAATGTGATTCGCGTGAAAGGTGTTGCGGAACTCGACATCACGAGTGATCGTGCTGTGTGGTGGGGAACCGTGCGCGCGCGTGCCACGACGCTGCCCGAGGCGTATGCCATGCTTGAGCGTTCGACCGAAGCGCTGAAGGCGTACATCATCGCGCGCGGTATTTCTGAAGACATCGTGACGATTGCGAGCGTCGATATAGCGCGCGAAATGAAGCGCGATAGCAAGGGCAACCTCACCAACGAGGTTGAGCGTTACGCACTGTCGCGCCAAGTTGGATTCGGAACGCCGCTGGTACAAGTGGTACGCGAGATCGCGAACGGCGCCACAGCACTCATTCAACAGGGTGTCGAGGTCGAAAGTGGCGCTCCAACCTACACGGTGAGCACGCTCGAGCAGACGAAGTTGGAGTTGCTTGAGAAGGCAACCGCCAATGCCTACGAGCGCGCGCAGGTGTTGGCACGCGGGTCGGGAAGTGGTGTTGGGTCGTTGGTGAGTGCAGCGCAGGGCGTCTATCAAATCGTCGGGCGCGGCTCAACAGACTCAAGCGACTATGGCGAGTACGACACAAGTCGCATCGAGAAAACAGCCCGCGTGGTGGTCACGCTTGAGTACGCAGTGCGGTGACCCGCGGGCTCCTGAGAACTCTGGCCACGAAAACGATCGGCGCTTCAGCGTTGTTGTGAAGCGCCGTTCTGCAACGCTCTCGCGACGGTGCGGACAATCCACACAATCGCACCGACGCCAATCACGGTAAACAGAAGAAAGACAGCGAGCCCGCCGACTGGTGCTGGCTCGCGCGGTGCTGCATCGGTGCCAGCAAGGCTTGCCAAACGATGCGCTTCACGCAGCACAGCGTTCGCGATGATGGCCATCGTCTGCATCACAAGGATGGACCAAAGCAGAACTGTAGAAATCGAGCGCTGCGCTGCGATCACAACCCAGCACGGAACTGTGCATAGATGCGCGACAAACAGCGTGAGAAGTGCACCAAGTGCGATGCGCGAATGGAGCAGTCCGTTGGCTCCGTGCGCGCGGTGCCACACCACGAAGGCAAGCACCAGCGTGACAGTCACTCCGATCAGCGCAAGAAGTGCAAGCGGTCGCGCCGCAATCTGGCGATCCGCGTCGCTCGCGTTGCCAGCGCCCAAGCGCAATTGCCAGAGCGTAAGAATGGCGAAGGTTGGTAGCGCAGCGAATACCCACATCGCGAAACGCATTCCGACCGACTGGAAATCAGGACCGCGCGTACTGCCTCCGTAGATTGCTGGCCATGACTGAGGCATGAGCGAAAGCAAATGATTCTCGACAAATGCAAATCCCGTATATGCAATCAGTGCAAGTGCAACCGCCGCCGCAAATGACTTCACGACGCGTCGCTCGAAGAGTCGAGTGTGCGCACTTGCCGGG
>JASGCF010000048.1 GCA_030054275.1 Limnohabitans sp.
CAAAGGAAGATTTGCAGCGCGAAGGCGAGAGCTTGTACGACTACGAATCGCGGCTGAAGCGCTATCCCTCGCTCTCTCCTGCGCAGTTTGCGCTTGAAGTGGCACCCGGGACGCTGGAGAAACTCGGTGTGAAGCGCGGTACCTACATCGAATTTGATCGGAAGATGCTCAAGACGATGGCGCAGTAGGTCGATTGCCCTGCGGGGCCCACGCATCGAGGGCTCCGCGGTGAAGCATGGCATTACCCAATGCATCAAGTTCTCGTGTGAGCGCATCGGCGGCGCGAAGTCCCCACTCCGTGCGTGTTGCTGTCATCACGCCGTTCGAACTGGCGGACATCACGCTTGAATCTGATGTGACTTCACAGGCCGCACCGGCTTCGCAGGCATCACAGTGGAATGCTCGCATCACACGCGAGTTGCGCACAGCAACATCGGTGATTTTGAACGATGCGCAGTTGATCCTTCCAAGCGGTACCGCGCAACCGCTTGACGCAGATGTTGCGGTGATCATCGCTGAAACTGCGTGCGACCCAGTGCTCTTACAGCGGGTGGTGCAACGGACAGCAGCCGCGCTTGATGCTGCATTGCTTGAGCAAGGTGTGCCAGATCACAGCGTGGATCTTGCAGCGCGCATCGTGCTTGTCACGCCTGAGAGTGACTGCGTTCGGCCAAAAGGCCTGAGCGCACATTTCTCGCTCGAAACAGCCAACACATCGCTCATGCCATTTATCACTGGCGTCTTGGCGTCTCTCTCTGGCGTTCGCGAGATGCGGCGCGAACTTGCGCTCCTCGGACGAGTCGTGCAATCGATGCGCAGCGAACTTGAGGAACGCAACGAAGAATTGCAACTCGCTGCGCTCGTACAGCGCGATTTTCTTCCGCTTGAATTGCAGCCGATCCATGGAGTCCATGTCGGCGCCTTCTATCGCCCACTCGCTGGTGTTTCGGGCGATGTGTATCACCTCGAACAACTCGACGACGAGCATCTTGCGTTTTTCCTCGCAGACGCTGTCGGACATGGAATTCCGGCTGCGCTTCTTGGAATGGCTGTCTGTCGATCACTTGAACTCGTGGACCGCACGCACGGCACTGTGAAGATCTTGGGGCCGAGCGAAACACTCGCGCGGGCCAATCGCAGATTGGTTGAACATCAACGCGCGACGACGCGATTTGCCACCGCGATCGCAGGCGTTTTGAACTGCCGCACGCGACGACTGCGCCTTGCGAGTGCTGGACATCCCGCCGCTGTACTTTTGCGCGCTGGTGAGGCGCCGCAGGAATTGCTCTGCGACGGCGGAATTCTCGGCGTCTTTCCAGACGAGCACTTTGCCGAGATCGAAGTCGAACTTCGAGCCAACGACAGACTTTTGCTGTACTCCGACGGATTCGAACAAGCGTTCGGCGGGGCGCAAACACCACGACATCTTGAGGAGTTTGGCAAACTTGCCGGCGCATTCGGTGCGCTGCAATACATCGAGCGTCTCACCCAACAAGTCGATGGCGAAGCGGGTTCATTGCATCAAGCAGATGATCTCACTCTGCTGTGCCTGTCGATCGATCATGCGCAAGAAAAAGCAGGCGCATCCGAGCAAACCACAATGCATGCCACGCGTCATGCTGCGTAAGACTACTCGCGTTCAACGCACACGATGCATCCACGCGAGTTGCCGCGCGACGAGTTTCGCAAGGTGATCGACTTCGACATGCATCCGATCACCGACAACACGGCGCGCAAGATTGGTGCGTGCAAGCGTTTCAGGAATGAGACAGACATCGATCACCGTTCCGGAGGTTGTGTCTTCGACGCGCGCGATCGTCAGCGAAACGCCATCAAGCGAAATCGAGCCTTTGTCGACAGCAAACTGCCCAAGTGACTCGGGCAAGAGAACTCGCACGCGCCACTCGCCGTCGGTTCGAATCTCGCGCACTTCTGCCAGTCCGTCCACATGCCCAAGCACCACATGACCCCCGAGAAAGGTCATCGGTGTGGCTGCTGGCTCAAGATTCACAGGCGAACCAACGACCAAACTTCCGATGTTCGTGACAGCAAGTGTTTGCGGAATGACATCGAAGGCAAGCCCAGACGATGGATCGCCCTCCACAAGCGTTAAGCAACAACCATTCACGGAAATCGACGCGCCCAAGTCGGGCCGATGCTCCCACGCAGGCGCAACGATGCGAAGGCGAGTGGTTTGCGCGCGCCGCTCGATGGACGCGACGCTCCCGAGAGCTTGAACGAGGCCTGTAAACACGCCGGAAACGATACCCGCAGCGCAACGGGAGGTTCGACACCTCGGGATTCCCTGCGTTTCTGCCGCTTGACGCTTCCGCCCCCGAGAAGCGATACTCCCCCACTCGGACTTTGTCCGCACGGAGCTTTCCAAACGATGATTTCTTCTACAGACGCGCGCCTTCTTTGCACCTTCACCACGACCGTTGCGGTCGCCACCTGCGGTGCGTTGTATGTCGGCCTGCCGACGCATGCGGACGACGCAATCGCTGCCGGACAGGCTCGTGTCGCTTCTGATATCGCGAAGGTCGAAGACGCGTATCTCGTCGGCCCAACTGCGGCCGCGAAACTTGATTGCGTGATCGCATGGCAAGCGAATGTTCCGGTACCAACCGAACATGCCTTGCAGGCGGTGTGGACATCGCCAGATGGCGTGCTCGCCTTGAATTCGCGTAACGAACTCTCGTTCGTGCGCGCAGCGACCGGCGACCGAGCTTGGACTGCCGCTGGCGCGCAGAAGATCGACAAGGTGATCGCTGCGAGAATTCTTGGCCCTTCATTGGGATTGTCCAGTGGCACGCGCAGCCGCATCGCAGTGTGCTCAGACACTGCGATCTACCAACTCGACTCTGAAAATGGCGCCACGCTGAAGCGCACGCCAACTCGGCACCTTGCAAGCACCCTCCCTGTCTTTGCAGAAGGGATGGCCATCTTCGGGTCGCGCGGCGGCTCGCTCGTCTGGGTCAACGGCCACACAGGCTTCGTCCAACGCGCCGCTGCTGTTGATCGCGTTCCCATGACGCCGAGCCCCATTGCGGCGCGTCCGGCAACCGATGGCAACACCGTGGTTGCTGCAAGTTCGAAGGGAACTGTCGGAGCATTCGATGCAGCCACCGGCACTTCGTTCTGGCGGAAAGACCTTCTCGGCGGCGTCGTTGCGTCGCCCGTCATTGCAAATGGCATCGTGTTTGTCGCGAGCGAAGATCAGCATCTCTACGCGTTTGACCTCTCGTCTGGCACCACGCTGTGGCGCTACTTCACCGAATCACCGCTGACGACCAAGCCCTTTGCGGTGACAGGAACGGGTACGAGCGGTCTGAGTCTTGTGCTGCAAGAGATTCCAACGGAGGGCCTTGTTGCCTTTACGCAGAACCCAGAGGGTCAACTTGCTGGCGAGGTGCGGTGGAAGCGTGCAAGCGGAGACGGCGACCCCGTCACGGTGCTCTCGTACCGCAACCGCGACGCCGTGGCGCTTTGGTCGCCGGCGACACGCACCATGACCTTCGTTGGCCTCGACAAGGGCGACACGCTCGGCACGCTCGCGCTTCCGAAGGCTGAGCACTTGGTTGCAGACAGCATGGAACGCGGTGGTTTCGTGATTTGGAGCGGCGACGGACGCATCGAGCGCCTCAGCCCAATGCCGCAGGCACCGGTGACTGCGAAGGCCGCGCCTTCGAGCGAAGGTGCAGCAAGCAACGCATCCGATGAGAGCGCCTCCAACGGCTGATGCCGGCAGGATTCTGACATGCATGGACTTGTGCCCGTTCGCCGTGCGCTGATTTCGGTCAGCGACAAGCGTGATCTCATTCCCTTCGCGAAAGCACTTGCGGATCTTGGTGTCGATATCGTTTCGACCGGAGGCACTGCGTCTGCGCTGGCCGCTGCTGGCATCACCGTGACGCCGATCGAGCAACTCACGGGCTTCCCTGAAATGATGGATGGCCGAGTGAAGACGCTTCACCCGCGCGTCCATGGCGGACTGCTTGGGCGACGCGATGTGCCAGCGCATGTCGAGGCGATGCACGCGCATGGAATTCAGCCGATCGATCTCGTCTGCGTGAATCTCTATCCCTTCGAAATGACCGTGCGCCGCGAAGGCGTGCAGGAACACGAAGCGATCGAGCAGATCGATATCGGCGGGCCGTCGATGCTGCGATCAGCCGCGAAGAACCATGAATTCGTGACGGTCGTCACGGATCCGTCGCAGTACGACCGCGTGGTGAGCGAACTTGCGGCAAACAAAGGCGCTACATCGCTCGAACTGCGGCGCATGCTCGCGGCAGCGACCTTTGCGCGCACCGCTGCGTATGACACCGCGATCGCTGCGTGGATGAGTCAGCGTGCGGGGAATCGTTTCCCGCCCGTCTTTGAACTGCGCGGCGTGAATGAAGGCGCGTTGCGTTATGGCGAGAATCCGCATCAAGCGGCTGCGGTCTATCGCGATCCGACCTATCGCGGACCAAATGTCGTTGGCGCGGAACTGCTGCACGGCAAGCCGCTGTCGTACAACAACCTGCTTGACGCAGCGGCCGCACTCGAGTTGGCACAGGACTTGCGCGAACTTGCGCCGGAGATGGCCGGCGTCGTCGTTGTTAAACACACAAATCCTTGCGGTGCCGCTGTTGCACCGACGCTGCGCGAGGCGTTCGCGAAGGCCTACTCCGGCGACCCTTTGGCGGCGTTTGGCGGCATCGTTGCGCTGAATGGCGTTGTTGATCGAGCGACGGCGGAAGAGATTGTTGCCGGCGAAAAGTTCCTCGAAGTTGTGGTGGCTGCGGGATACGACGCCGATGCGCTCGCGCTTCTTCAAGCCCGTTGGAAGAATGCACGACTGCTTGCGGTTGGACCGGTGAGCGCGGCGCCGAAGTCGGTCTTGGTGCGCTCGATTCCTGGCGGTTTCCTCGCGCAAGAGGCCGATGCGCACGAAATCGACGCGACAGCATTTCATCATGTTGCTGGACCAAAGCCCGACGCCGGGACATTGCGTGACGCTGCGTTCATGACGGCGGTCGTGAAGCACCTCAAGTCGAATGCTGTCTGTATCGGGAAGGATGGGCAACTGTTTGGCGCGGGCGCGGGACAGATGGATCGCGTGGCAAGTTGCCGGAACGCGGTCGAGAAGGCTGGCGCGCGAACTGCGGCTGGAGCGGTCGCAGCAAGCGATGCATTTTTCCCCTTCGATGACGGCCCGCGGCTCTTGATCGACGCAGGCGTGCGCTGCATTGTGCACCCTGGCGGTTCGAAGCGCGACGAGGACACATTCAAACTGTGCAATGAGCGAGGCGTCACATGTTTGGTGACGGGCGTCCGCCGCTTCCGCCACTAAAAACACATGGTGCCTGACACGTGCCAACCAGTGCCAGACACTGAACGGCACGTGCCTGGCACGCTATCGCCTCGCGTGAAAGCTCTTGCCTGACTTGACCTTGCAACGCACATGCTGAGGTGCCTGACACGTGCCAACCAGTGCCAGACACTGAACGGCATGTGCCAGGCACCTGTTTGGCGCGCTATACTCGCCGCCCCATGGCCGACAAGCCCGTCCTCGATCACCCCTCGCTTCCGATCATCAAGGAGGCGTTTCCAAGCGTGAAGTTCATGGCCGCCGAGTTCCGCGGTCTCACCACGCTCATTTGTCCGCCCGACCGCATGCACGATGTGCTGCGTCAATTGCGCGACGATCCGCGACTTGACTACAACTTCCTCACCGATGTCGTTGGCATCGATTACCTGAAGTACCCAGTCAAACAACCGGGGCGCTTCGCCGTCGTGTACCTCGTACAGTCGTACAAGTACGAGCGCCGCCTCGCGGTCAAGTGCTTCCTCGAACCAACGCTCGACACAAGCGGTATTGCCGAAGATCCTGCCCTCGAAATCGACAGCGCATGCGACCTCTGGGCAGGCGCAGAGTGGACCGAGCGCGAGGTCTACGACATGTACGGCATCCGCTTCCGCGGACACCCAGACCTTCGTCGTATTCTCATGTGGAAGGATTTCCCAGCATTTCCGCTCCGCAAGGATTACCCCATCACCGGCCGCGGTGAGCGTGAAACCTACACCCCGCTCACGCGCGAATCGCGCTGAGTCCTTCTTTCGATTGAACATCTCGGCCCCCGCGCATGGAGTTGCGTGGGGGCTATTTTCATGGAGCGTTGCTCGAGTCGCAGCGTGCGAGCAAAAACCGCCAGAGAACTCCCTTGCCCGAATCGAAGCGACATCTCCAACTCAAAGACATCGCCCTCGCGTGGCTTCGCGCGATCGGATGTCGCGCGGTTGCGAGCGAAGTCTCCTGCCCCTTCAATCGGTACCGCTTCGATGTCCTAGGCTGGCTTGACCATGCGGATGACCCACGCGCTGTTGAACTGCTCGGGAAACCCTCAGCCGAAGCGCGCGCGCCGCGGGTGATTGCGATCGAGTGCAAGCAATCGCGCGCAGACTTCGCGTCAGACGACAAAGACCCACAAGAACTCATCCGACGCAAGGAGTACCTCATCGAACGGCGCCGAGTGATCGAAGAACTGCGCGTCAAAGTGCGCGAGCCGCATCTGCGCCACGCTGGCTCGACCCTGTTCGAATCACTCGATACATGGGAATTCGGGGAAAGCCGTATCGCTGCCTATCGAGCCGTTGTCACCGAACTCGCCACCATCGACGAGCAACTCGGAATCGACACCAAATTCGCCATGCTCGCGCGCTGGCGCGTTGCCGACCATCTGCTCGTCATGGCGCCGCACGGGCTCTTGCGCCCCCGCGAAGTTCCAAGCGGTTGGGGCCTCATCGAAGTCGATCCGAAAGCGCTCCGAAAGGGATGGGAGCCGATTGTGGGCGCACCTATCCCCTGCACCCTGCGCGTCGCTCCCGTCGCGCTCAGCGCCCCAGAGCGGCGCCGTATCCGACTTCTGCGCAACATCGCGGTGGCTGCAAGCCGCGGTGTCGGCTACGGACTCATGCCGCCACGCGTGGCGAGCGCACCGGCACAGATCCCGATCGATGGCCCCTCGCTCTTCAGCCGCCCCGCGGATGATTTCATCGAGCGCGATCGCCGCACCGATCCCGTGCATTACGATATGGACACCACAGAGCCCCGGTAGCTCAGTTGGATAGAGCACCCGCCTTCTAAGCGGGTGGTCGGCGGTTCGAATCCGCCCCGGGGCGTTGCGCGACACCGACCTTCTGTTCCCATTGGAAGCAGCATGCGGAAAAGCGCGTTCACTCCGCATCCCGCGCGACTCGTACACCAATCGCCGATCCGTTTGAAGTCGGTATCGCTCCTTGGCGCGCCGACACACGCGTGGAGCCAGAGGGGACGAAGTAGCCCCCGCCGCGGAGCACTGGTTGTGTTCCCATCTCCGGCCCAGTCGGGTCAACCGACGGACTCGTCGCGTAGTAGGTTGGCGAGTACCAATCGCTCACCCATTCGAGAACATTGCCAGCCATGTCGTGAAAGCCGAACGCGTTGGCGGCCTTCCCGCCAACGGGATGCGTGCGATTGCCCGAGTTCGACTGATACCACGCGATCGCATCGACAGCGGCGTCGGCGTCCGTTCCGGAAGGCATCGCAAGCGATCCGTGAAACGCCGTGGAGGTTCCCGCGCGACATGCGTACTCCCACTCGGCTTCGGTCGGCAGACGAAGTTCACGCGCGAGTACGAACTCCATTGCTGTGTACCACGACACCCGCTCGACCGGCCTCGACGGACTATCCGCAAAGCCCGAGTGGAACGATGGGTTCGAGCCTGTCGCGGAAGTCCACTCCGCCTGTGTGACTTCGAATCGGCCAAGGTAGAACGCCCGTGTGATGGTCACTTGATGGAGCGGATGCTCGCGACCGTCGCTCGAACACGCCCACGCTTGAGACGGCGCGCATCCCATCATGAATGTTCCTGGCGGCACGAGCAGCATCTCGATACCTGTTGCGTTGTGCCGCACGCGCCAAGGTAATTCCGTCGCGAGGATGGCCTTTCGAAGCGCTGCATCGAAGACGATCGAGGGATCGGGGGCTTCCTCAAGGGTCGTGTACCAAGGTGTACAGACCGTGCCCCATGCATCAAGGACGGCCGCAAGATCCTGTGCGCCGACGATCGCATCACCATCGACATCCGCCCGACAACCGAAACACGGCCCCCAAGACTGGAGGATTTGTGAGAGATCTTCCGCGGCGACAACGCCATCGCGATTGATATCACTCGCGCACGATTGCGCAAAGATCGGACCCGACGAAATCAGCGCGATGCAACTGAAGGCGCTTGCGAGCATCCGGAGAGGCCCACACATCGCAACGGCGAACTTCGGTCGTGTCTGGTGCTTGAACACTCTCGTAGAATGCCGAGAAACTGTGCCGATGCAAGGCGTCTCGGAGTTTGGACCTGCACTTCATCCATGCGCTGCGACGCATCCACCCACGATGCAGGCACGATGCAGGCACGATGCAGGCACAACAGCGAAGGCCCGCCCCAGGTGCTTTCGGCAGAGTCTCAAACGCGCTACCCCCGACCGTCCCCGCACTCGTGGTTCTTTTGGTTCTTCCGGTTCTTCCAGTTCCTCCCCGTTATGCCCACCCTCACCGTCATTTGCGGCCCGATGTTTGCAGGCAAAACCACGGCCTTGCTGCGCCATATCCACAGCGCGCGTGCGTCGGGTAAGTGTGTTCTCGTCGTGAAGCCCGAGCGCGACACACGCTACGCGAGCGACGAGATCGTCACGCACACCGGTGAGCGAGTCCGCGCACACAACGCACAAACTGCGCGCGACATTTTGCCGTTGGTCGAAGCGGCGATCGATCGACCGTCACTCGTCGCAATCGATGAAATCCACTTCTTCGCCTCCGAGGCAGTCGGAGCGATCGACGCGCTGCTTTCGCGTGGCATTGCCGTTGTCGTCGCTGGTTGTGACATCGATCATTTCGGCGAACTCTTCACCCCCTTCGATGCGCTACTACCGCGCGCACACTTCATCGATCGGAAGCACGGCACCTGCGCTCGTTGCGGCGCACCAAGCACCCATAGCGAGCGCATCGTCACGGCAAGCGACCGCATCATCGTTGGCGGGGCGAACGAATTCGTAGCCACCTGCGCTTCTTGCTTTCGACCCTCGCGCCGTGGCATGTCATAGAAATGCGCAAAGCGACCATGCGTGAACACGGTCGCCTCGCGTGGATTGCATGCGCCATGCGTCGATGAACAATGTCGACCATCAATGTCGACCACCAATGTCGACCATCAACAACGACCATCAACGACGCCGACGCGTTCCGGCAACACCGGCCAGACCGACGAGCGCCAGCGCTCCCGGAGCCGGAAGCGTGCTCTGGATCTTGATGGCAGTGATGCCAGAGTCCGAGCCGTAGCCGCTTGCCGTGGCATTGATCGTGATGCGGCCGTTTGCGTCGGCTGCGATGTTCTCGAAGACGAGATAGTCACGACCAGCGCACGAGTGCACAACATATTGCGGAGTTCTTTCACAACAACTATGAAAGAAGAAAGACCAGATTGCCGAAGGACACGACGAACTCGGCTCTCGGGAAGCACAAGCGCATCGCACTTCGTGTCACACGGCGCCGACCACAGCAGCAATCTTCAAAACATGTCGCATGCCCGTGCGACAGTACGCGATCGCATCTCGCATAGACTCGGATCATGCCTGCCCGCAGTTCAGACAAACAACCGCGAACGAAGCCTCGCGTACAACAACCCGCCTACGCCCCACTTTCCATCACGGGATCGGGTGTCCTTGATGCCGTTTCGCAGCCCGTTCATCTGCAAGTGTGGGAATCGATCCGACGATTCCGGCGCGCCGTGACCGCCGCCGAGGTTGCGACAAGCGCGCGTATGCCGATGGCACAGGTCCAAAGCACCATTGACACACTCCACAGCGCGGGACTTCTTGAGCTCGTTCCCGCAAGCCGCGGGCAGCGTGCGATTCGCTGGAAAACAAATCGTGAACAGATCCTGCTGACCTATCGACGAGACCTCCCTGAGGAAGAACTGCTTCAGCGAAAGATGCAGCATCTCTTCGACGCGACACAGCGTGATCTCCGCGCAAAGATCAAGCCGCGCACGGCGCGAACAAACCGAGATTTTCACTGGAACTCCGTCGACGCTGCGCAACTCACCGTCTCCGAAGTCAACGAGATCTACGAACTTCTGCAGAAAGTAACAACAGTTCTCCGCCGGGCGAAGGCCCGCGTCGCAGCACTCGACTCAAGTGCAAGCGTGGATTCGAATTACTTCGTGTCGATGGATGTCGAGCCGCTGTTGGAGGGCGCGCTTCCGCTGCCAACCATGCAATGCATCGGTAGCACGGCAGAAAGTAAGCCAGCGCATGCAACTGCAAATGCATCGGAGACAAAACTCACCGCACGCGAACGCGATGTCGCTGTGCAACTGGCGGCAGGTGCCTCACGCGCGGAGGTCTCGCGTCAACTTCGAATCTCGCCGCACACTGTGACCGAGTTCACGCGACGCATCTATCGCAAACTTGGCGTGAACAATCGCGCACGACTTGCCGCGAAACTCACAAGCGACGCATGAGTGGCGTCAGCGATTTTCAACAACCCAATGTGCTTGATTTCGGTAGAGCGCGCTGTGCTTTGCATAGGTCGGCTCTGCGACATGCTCAAAGAAGTGCGAGAGATACTCAAGCGGCCACGGACGATCCCCAGCGCGCTCTCGTTCCACCGCGCGGGCCCAACGCACATCGCGTGGAGCCTCGACGAACACAGCCAGATCTAGATGGCTTCGCGCCCGTTCATGCAGCGCATGAAGCCCTTCGACCACGATGATTTCTGCGGGCTCAACAAGACGCGCACCAACGCGCGAGTGTGTTTCGAAGCTCCACTGCGGTATCTCGGTGGCGCGTCCGGCTCGGAGTTCCGCAAGATCCCGCGACAGTCGCGCAAGATCCGACGATTCGGGCATGTCGCGCACATGCTCGGGCGTTTCGTCGTAGTTGGGTAGATAGTGGTCGGTCGAGACGACCGCCACAGTGCGTCGAGCGCACACACTTTCGGAAAGCCGCCGCGCGAAAGTCGACTTTCCCGAGGCAACAGCGCCGGTCACGCCAACAACAACAGAGCGCCCCTCCCGAATACAGACCTCATCAAGTTCGGCCGCAATCGCTCCGACAGCGATCTGAAAGGGAAGGAACTTTGGCTTCGCCTGATTCATGCAAAAGAAGATACGGGTTGAGAAGATTACGGGTTGAGAAGATACGCGCACCAATCGTTCGCTGCCGTATCTTGCGTGGCGGAGATCACATGAACCCAATCGGCCTCCTCGGTATCGCGGCACTGATCCTACTCGCGTGGACGCTTTCTGCATCTCGACGCGCCATCCGATGGCAGCCAATCGTCATGGGTCTTGCCCTGCAAGCGTTGCTCGCGTTTCTCCTTTTGCGCTTTCGTCCTGTCGTTGCGTTGTTCGACGCGTTCGCCGCGGCTGTCACCAAAGTGATTTCCTTCGCAGACGAAGGCACTCGATTCATTTTCGGAAATGCAGCGGATGCAGGCGGTGCTTGGGGCTTCATTTTCGCAGTCAAAGTGCTCCCGATCATCATTTTCTTCGCATCGTTGATGGCTGTGCTTTACCACCTCGGCGTGATGCAACGCGTGATCGCACTTCTTGCATCGGTGCTCCGTCGTACGCTCGGAATCACAGGCGTCGAAGCGATGTCGGCATCCGCGAACATTTTCGTCGGACAAACCGAAGCGCCGCTCACAGTGCGTCCATTCATTGCGCGCATGACCCGCTCGCAGTTGATGTGCGTGATGACCTGCGGATTTGCAACGATCGCCGGAAGCGTGATGGCGGCGTACATCGTGCTCATCGGCGGAGATGATCCCGTCGCCCGTGCAGAGATCGCCAAACACTTCATGATTGCATCGGTGATGAGTGCGCCCGCCGGAATCGTGATGGCGAAGATCATGCTGCCCGAAACCGAGTTGCCGCCCGAAGAGTCGATGCGGGTACTTGAATCAGCGCCACGAACCACAGTCAACGCAGTCGATGCAGCAGCCGAGGGTGCCACCGACGGCCTCAAACTTGCGCTGAATGTTGCTGCGATGCTCGTCGCGTTTGTATCGCTGATCGCACTGCTGAATTGGCCCCTCGCCGCCATAAGCGATCTCAACAGCGACTGGCTTCCGATCGCGTCGTGGCGCGCGGAACTTGGCCTTCCCGTACTCACATTCCAGAACATCCTCGGCTACATCTTGCAACCCTTGGCGTGGCTGATGGGTGCCGGCGCCGACGCACAGAAGGTCGGAAGCCTCATGGGCCAAGCGGTCATCGCGACGGAGTTCGTGGCGTATCTCGACCTTGCCGAGATGGTGAAGACGGGGGCGATCTCCCAGCGCGCTTCAACCATCGCGATCTACGCACTCTGTGGTTTCGCGAACTTGCCATCCATCGCGATTCAGATCGGTGGGCTGAGCGCGATGGCACCTGAAAGGCGCGGCGACCTCGCACGCCTTGCGCCGCGCGCGATGATCGCCGGTGCGCTTGCGTGCTGGATGAC
>JASGCF010000392.1 GCA_030054275.1 Limnohabitans sp.
ACACATGTCGTGTTGTGTCTGGCACTGACTGGCACGTGTCAGGCACCCATTCATGACGCTGTACATTTCCACGAATGCCTAGTGGACTGACACCTGTCAAACGCGAGCCGATCGACGAAATGCCGTCGCTTCTCGAACGCCGCGCAGCGGGTGACCCAATCGCAGACGCGCGCCTGTGGTCGATTGTGTACGCAGAACTCCACCGCCTCGCGCGTCGAGCTGTCGCACGCGAGCGTCCATCGCCTGATCTTCAAGTGAGTGGCGTGGCCCATGAGGCGTATCTGCGCATTTTCCGAACGGGCTTCCCCGAGTGGAAGGACGACGCTACTTCACAGCAACATTGGCACGGGCGATCGAGCAATACCTCATGGATCGAGCCCGCACGCGCAAGCGTGTGAAGCGCGGCGATGGCGTGCGGCCGCTCTCGCTTGGCGTTGTCCCAGGCGAGTTGGCGTCCTATGAGCGTGCGACTGCGCCCGACACCACTGAACTTATTGACGCGCTCCGTGCGCTCGAAGTGATCGCGCCGCGCGCTGCAGAAGTCACACGCATGCGCTTCATTCTTGACCTTTCCACCGAAGAAACCGCCGACATGCTCGAGATCAGCCCAGCAACCGTCAAACGCGAATGGAGTTTCGCGCGGGCGTTTCTCTTGCGTGAGCTCAAGCGCGCGGAATCGTCGAATGAAGATGCGGAAACTCGAGAGGATTGATCGGTGTGCACTTCGACGCATGGCGTATTGCTTCCGAAGCCTCTGTGGAATGGAGATCGGCAATGAGTGACGCAACAGATGACGGTCGGGCGCATGAGGCACATGAGATTCGCGCTGCACCCAACATCGATCTTCCAACGATCTTTGAGCGCGCGCTTTCGCTCGAAGGAAGTTCGCGCGCTGCGTATCTCGATGATGTGTGTTGTGGAAACGACGATCTGCGTCGTGAGATTGAGTCGCTTCTTGACGCCGCAGATCCCTCGCACGACGACGATCATTTCAGCGAGCCTGATCCGATTCCAGGTCGGAAAATCGCAGGATTTACGGTCGTTCGCTTGCTTGGTGAAGGTGGTCACGGCCGCGTATATCTCGCGCGGCAGCAAAGTCCAGAGCGCGATGTCGCGACGAACGATGTGAACGCTGGTGCGGCGACCGTGATGGTCGCAGAGTCGGGCGAGAACGCGATCGTGATCGCGCCGGAATCGAACTTACGCATCACCAAGGAGTCGATCGAGCGATTTCTGTCGAGTGCGAAGCAGAGCGAGATCGTGCTCTTTCAAAACGAGTGCGCACTGCTTCATGAAGGAATCGCGATGGCAGCAGCGCGCGCGTTGCGCGTGTGGTTGAACGCGGCACCAGCGAACGCGGGACTTTCTGGGCTGCGCTTCGAGAAACTCGCGGGTCTCATCGTCAACGAGTCGGAAGCGGAAGCGCTCACGGGTGAGGTTGATCCGCGGCGCGCACTTGAAGCACTCGCAAAGCGCATGCCGGGCGGAACCGTGATCGTGACGCTCGGTGCTGACGGCGCGATCGCTGCACTTGGCGCGGCGCGCTACGCACATCGAGGTTTCGTAGTGGATGCCGTCGATACCGTTGGCTGCGGCGACGCATTCGTCGGTGTCTATTTGGCGGCGATTGCGGAGGGTCGCGACATCGCGCAAGCGCTTGCGCGTGGTAACGCGGCGGGCGCCCTCGCGGCGATGCGTGCGGGGGCGCTGCGCTCGCTCCCCCCGCGCGGCGAGATTGATGTTGTCGCGGTGTTACCCGAGAAAACGAAACTCAAACCGCGACCGCCCGCGGAAGATGAGGGCGCGATTCCGGCGCACTGCCTCGGATGTGGCTACCCGCTCGTTGGACGTGCCGAAGGAGATGCGTGTCCTGAGTGCGGCCGCGTGGTGCGGCGAATCATGTTCGCCGGACGATGGGCGAACGTCACGGTCCGGCGGCGATACGGGCGCGCGTGGTGGTGGGCCGCTGGCGCTGGAGCCGCGTTACCTCTCGGCGCGATTGGCGTTGGCATTGCGACGGAAGGACAGCGGCTGTCGCTTTCGGCGGGCAAACAAGATCTTTTCGGATTTACAGGCCTTGGACTTTGGGCATTGCATGTCGTGCTTGCGTGCGTCGCGCAAGTTGGTTTTGCGCGCGGACTTCCGCAACTCGGCACGGCCAGGTTCGGGCTCGGCGCGGCGTGGCTTCGCATCGTGGCGGTGGTTGTCATTTTGCTGGTGACGTTCCGGTTCTGGTTCTGGAGTGGCGACTCTGCATTGATCGCACTCAAGAGCATCTTCACGCTGCTGTGCGCGGTCGATCTCTTGTTTGTGGTGTTGCTTGAGCGAGCATGGCGAAGTGCCGAGTTTGCGCCACGACGCCCGCTTGGCCTCATCGCAGGCTCGTTCGGTGTTCTCGTGACCATGATTGCGGTCTGGCGTTTTGACGGACGAAGCGCAACGCCACTCATGCAGATCGGGCCGATCGTGATTGGAATGCTGCTTGCGTGGATTGCACAAGCGACGCTCGCGCGCGGGATTGCGCGGGAAATTCGTGTGCGTGAGTGAGTGCCTACGGGATGAGTCAGTGAGTGCCGATGAGGCGCGTGTGCGTGCTATCTTTCGGTGAGCGCGATGGAATCAACACCGGTCCATCAACTTCAGCAGCGGTATCGACTCCTGCCCTGTGATCGCTGCGGCTACGACCTCCGCGGTCGACGGGTCGGAGAGTCGTGCCCTGAGTGCGGATGGTCGATTGATTGCGCGCTTCCCGCGTGGTGGGACGACGCGCTCTTGGTGCGCATGGCATTTTGGGCACGTTTTGCAGCGATTCCATGCTGGCTGCTCTTGCTTGTGCCGCTCTACTTCGTCTTCGGAGTGACGAGTCGGA
>JASGCF010000049.1:0-9448 GCA_030054275.1 Limnohabitans sp.
GTGATGCAATGGTGTAGGAAGCCGTTGCATTCGGTCGATGGATGTCCAATAACAGCCAAGTCTTACTTCGGAGCCTGCATGCGTTGGTCGACACTTCGTCTCATCTTGGTGTGGGTTGGCATCTTCATGACCTCGACGATCGCAGTCACGCTGCAATCGGTTCGCATGGGCGCAGATCCAGAGGGGATTTCGGAACTGACTCCCGTTGAAGCCGAGCGACCAAGCGCGCTGAGCTTCGAAAGCGAACTGACTGCGAAATTTTTGGTTGGTGCTCATGCATGGGCACCAACGGCTGGCTCTGCGTTCTTGCTGAACGCTCAACAGTTACGCGACGGTAACACAACGGAGCGTTTGGCCTACGCGCTTCTTGTTGGTCGTCTTGAGTCGTGGCAAGCCGGCGTCGATGCAGCGAATGCTGTAGAGATCGATCGCACCACGAAGCGAGGTGCGCAGGAAGCACTGCTCAAAGAAGATGTTGTGGGAGCCTTGGAAACGCTTGCTGCTTCGAACGGTGACTCTGCGTCCATATCGCTCGAGACGCGAGAGCGCATGGAAGAGCATCTTGGATTCCTCGGACGCGTTGATACCGTCGAAGGTGTGCGCGAAGCATCTCGTGCATTGGCAGTCGTGCTCGCTGCAGGCACTTGGTATGTCTGCATCTTCCTTGCCGGCGCGGTTGCGTTGTTGGTGCTTCTTTATCGCATGGCCGTGGGCACCAAGAAGCCTGCATTTGAACCGATCGCAGAAGGGCAAAAAGCGATCGTACTTGGAGAGACCTTTGCCTTGTGGCTTGGGTTCTTCCTCTTGTGCACGGTGATCGCTGCGACACTTCCGATCGCGCTCAATATGGCTTCTCCCGATGCCGTCGGTGAGAACGGTTCCCTCGTCCTTTCGTTGGCTGCGATGTACGCATCACTTTTGGCTCTTGCATGGCCAAGCGTTCGCGGCCTGAGTTGGCGTGAGACGCGCGAACTCATCGGATTACACAAGGGGGCCGGCGTACTTCGAGAGGTCAGCGCTGGCGTGGTGTGCTACATCACCGCCGTTCCGATTCTGTTGTTTGGCTTGATCGTGTACTTCCTGTTGTCGCTTGTCGCTCAATTGATTCGCGGAGATCAACCGCCGCCGTCACATCCGGCTGTCGAGATGTTGTCGTCTGCTGGACCAATGGGAGTCGTGCTTTTGTACCTTCTCGCAAGCGTGACAGCGCCGATCGTCGAAGAGATCGCATTCCGTGGATTGTTGTTTTCGCATCTCCGCGGAGTGGTCGCGCCTCGAATTCGATTCGTGAGTTTCGCAGTGGCGGCGCTTGTGTCGAGCTTTATCTTCGCCGTGATTCATCCGCAGGGAGTTTTGTTTGTGCCAGCACTTGGTGGATTGGCGGTCGGGTTCTGCCTCGCCCGAGAGATTCGCGGCAGTTTGATTGCGCCAATGGTTGCACACGGGATCAACAATGCGGTGACGCTGACCTTGGCAGTCTCGCTGTTCGGCTGACGAAATCGCAAGCGCTCGTTTCTTTCGCGGTCGCCGCTGCGGCGGCGACCTTTGGCGCGATTCACGCCAGAGCGAGCAAGTTGCGGAGCAGGTTGCGAGCGCTCAAACCTCGTACATGAACTGCTCGCGCACGATGCGACCCTTCTCAACGGTGTAGACGCCCGCCTCGCGGAACTCCATGCGTGTGCCGTCTGCGCGATCAATGGTCATGGTGAAGATGACCGTGAATCCAGTCGAGCACGCGAATGGGCCTTCTGCTTTCGCTGCAACGATCTTGTTCTCCGAGCACCACCACGCGCTCTTTTCTGCAACGCCCTTCAAGCCTTCGAACACACTTCCGTCACCTTCGATCGATTCGATCTTTCGGTGGTACCAAGTCTTCTCTGCTTCGTCTGCTTTGCCAGCATTGAAGAGTGCGACCAGTGATTCGCCAACTTCGCGCGGAGACGCGCCTTTGCCGCTCGTGAGTTTCTTCTTTCGAAGGTGCTTGAATTTCGGCGTCGCGGGAGCAGCGTCAGCAGATGCGTCTTGCTTCTCCGCCGATTTTCCCGCCGCCTTCTCTGCCGCCTTCTCTGCTTTTGCCGCAGCCTTTCGCTCCTTTTTACTCAAAGTCGATTCGGTTGCCATGCTCGCATCCGGCGCAACATCGGTCGTGGTTTCGAGTTCGGACTTCTTCTTCCGCTTCTTCTTCGACATTGGGAAACTCCTCGCAGAGCGCGAGGACTGATGCTACAGAGCGAACTCAAGAAAATGGCGACCTCCGTGTGGGAAGCCGCCCTTCTTTACATGCGATGCGGACTTTCGTCAGCGTTCAGTCATCCGACAGTTCGACTGTCCAGTACGCCTCGTCGAGGAATGCCTTCCACGACTCATACTTGGGGCTACCGAGTCGCAGCGAAATAGCGGGGTTTCGCTTTGGTTTGATGGGAACTCGAACAAGCCGCATGCCGGCTTGCTCTGGCGTGCGACCACCTTTGCGCGCATTGCATTTCACGCACGCGCAGACGAGATTCGTCCAAGCGTTGCCGCCACCTTGAACGCGCGGCTTGACATGGTCAAGCGTTAGTTCCTTCGTTGCGAATGTCTTGCCACAATATTGGCAGATGTTCCCGTCGCGCGCATAGATATTGCGGCGATTGAGTTTGACTTGTTCGCGCGGCAAACGGTCGTAGCCAAGCACACGCACAATCTTTGGAACCGCGATAGAGATGCGCGCTGTGCGCACCCAGTCGTGCTGGTTCAACTCAAACTCGCGGCGAAACTCAGAGAGTTCCGTCCAAGTCGAAAATGGATACGAGACATACGAGCCATCCTCGACGGCAACAACTTCCGCGATCTCCTTCGCGAGAAGAATGAATGCGCGTCGCGCGTCGATGACACGAATCGCGCTGTAAAAGCGATTGAGGACGAGAACCTTCGCGTCGAGACCGACGCTTGAATTTCCGAGGACTCCGTTCGCAACTCCACTCGTGAGCGCCGACATGAGGACTCCTGACGGGAGATGATCGCAGGCGTGTTGGTGTGCGCGCCCGAGATCAGAATCGCGGCATCCGTTCCGCTTGAAGAGGGAGTTTACTCCCGCCGGAGACCTCGGCAAATGGCATATGAAGTTTCTGTGCGTACGCGTCGGGGATTGAGATTCGGCGCGCCTTCGCCTGCACAACCGTTACAACCCGAGCAGGGCGCGTTGGCGATCGAGTTCACCGGGGAAAAGCACAATCGGAGTCGTCTGGGGCACATACTCGGCCACGAGCCGCGCAACGACGGCGGTCGGAAGCAGGCCCTGACCGAAGGGAACCGATTCAAAGCAGCCCGTTGCGGCGGTGCTGGGTCCTTGGGTGAGATCTCCAAGAAGTACACCCGCAGCGACCGGCCCGAGATGCGCGAACATGCGCGTGAGGTGGTCTTCCGCATCACGCAGCATCGACGGCGCGAGCATGTCTGCTGGTGAAAGCAGTACTTCGAATGGACCTCCGGCGCGATCGCGCAGAAGCTTCACCGAAGAGTGAACATCGCCAAGGACATGTCGATGATGAGGCCGGAAGCACAGCGTTCGGCGATGGTGGTGAAGGGCCGGTGCAACTTCATCGAGAAATGCGCCAAAGCGCTCGTGTCCGGCGCGCATCCATGTCCGCGGTTCGTCTGCGAACAGGCCCTCATCGGAAAGCGTTCCGCTCCATGAAACGATGCGAGATCCGGGCGACTCTGTGTCAACGATCCACTGCCCAGAAAGCGGGTTTCCTTCGACGAACGATGCGAAAGGGTGCGCCTCGCCTGCGGTCGACATCGCGACTTGCGCGCAGCACGGCGCTTCGACGCCAAGCAGGCGAGCAAGGTGTGCAGCGTCATGGACGAGGTACACGGGGCGGCTTCGGTGCGACACTCAGCGGCCCTCGTAGACGCAGCGACTCGTACAGGTTTCGCACACGATCACTTGGGTGAGTAGCGGCAGTGTCGGCTTGAGCCGATCCCAAATCCACTTGGCCAAGAGTTCCGCAGTCGGGTTCTCAAGGCCAGTGATGTCGTTCAGGCAGCGGTGGTCGAGCGCATCATGAACGGGCGAGATCGCCTTCTTGATATCGCCGTAGTCGACGAGATAGCCCCTCGCTGGATCCATTTCGCCTTCAACCACAACCTCCACGCGAAAGGAGTGTCCGTGCATGCGACGGCATTTGTGCCCATCGGGGAAGCAAGGCAGATAGTGGGCGGCCTCAAAGGTGAAGCTCTTCGCAAGGGTGACACGCATCGGGCGCGCAGTGTAGGAGGAAAAACACAACCGACCGCCGAAGCGGCCGGTTGGGTGTTTCAGAAGTGCGGTGCGATTGGTTGAGTACCCAAGCGATGCGCCAACGAGACGCGCCAAACGGGAGCGCTCGGCGGCGACGCGCTGGTTTAACTCGCCGACTCGCTTGCGCCTTCGACATGCTTCAGGCCGCGGCGCTGATCGCGCAGACGACGGCTCTTACCGAAGCGATCGCGCAGGTAGAAGAGCTTGGCGCGACGAGCATCGCCGCGACGAACCACATCGATCTTCGCCAAACGCGGGGAATTCACAGGGAACGAGCGCTCGACGCCTTCGTTGGCGACGATACGACGAACAGTCACCATGCGATGGATGCCGCGGCCGGTGTCTGCCAAGAGCACGCCTTGGAAGACTTGGATGCGCTCCTTATCGCCTTCGATGATCTTGTAATGCACATCGATCGTGTCACCGACGGAGAACTTGGGGAGTTCTGCCTCACCCTTGAGTTGGCCGGCGACGACGCCTTCGATCACTGCTGTACGGTTGAGCTTTGCCATGGTTGTGTCCTTATGCGCTTTCGGGCGCGGTTTGGCCGTGCAGTTCGCAGCCGGAATCGGATGCATTCAACCGCGTGGCTTTTGCAACATGCGTGACGGGCTTGTGTGTGTTGGCCGCCGGCAGGGGTTGCGGTTGGGTTTGCGAGTTCGTACGAGAATCTTGCTGCAACAAATCGGGACGACGCGTGCGCGTACGCTCGATGCGTTGCTCGTCTCGCCATCGCGCGACCGCTCCGTGGTCGCCCGACACGAGTACATCCGGCACAACGCGCCCGTTCCACTCGCGGGGACGGGTGTAGTGCGGACAATCAAGGAGCTGTGCGCCCTCCGGCGTGCGCACACTAAACGAATCCTCGGCCGCGCTTTCCTCGTGACCGAGGACGCCCGGCTGCAGGCGCGCCACGGCATCGATGATCACCATCGCGCCGAGTTCGCCGCCGGAGAGGACATAGTCGCCGAGCGAGATTTCGAGGGGTTTCAATTCCTCAATCACGCGCTCGTCGATGCCTTCGTAGTGACCACAGAGAAGGAGCAGGCGTGGTTGTTGTGCAAGCCACTCGACCCGCGACTGCGTGAGTCTCTCGCCTTGCGGCGAAAGCAGCACGCGCACGGCTCGGTCGCTCATGCCTCCGACCATCCCATCGACAACGCGATCACTCGCAGTCGAGCCTTGCGACTCAACCGCTGTGACTGCATCGAAGATGGGCTGGCACATCATGACCATGCCTGGACCTCCGCCGAACGGGCGGTCGTCGACCTTGTGGTGCTTGTTCGCCGCAAACGCCCGAATGTCGTGCACATGGCACGAGAGGGCGCCTTCTTCGATCGCATTCGCCGGGATGCTCGTTGCGAGGAATCCCGTGAAGAGATCGGGGAAAAGGGTGAGCACATCGATGCGCATGACTGGCACGCGAAAGGGGTGTCACCGTTGCGGCGCTGCGTGGTCGCGACAGCGCTGGTGTTCAGCGTCTCTCTGGATTAGGACTTCTTACCCGGAGTCGGATCCACGCCGACCTTCTTGAGAAGGTTCGCTGCGGTTTCCGATGGCTGTGCGCCAACCGAGAGCCAGTACTTCACGCGATCGGTGTTGAACTGGTACTGCGCGCCTGGCTTGGCACCTGGGTTGTACCAACCGAGGTTCTCGATCACGGCGCCGTCACGAGGATTGCGCTTGTCCATAGCGGACAGGCGGTAGAACGGAGCATGAGCACGGCCCATGCGCTTCATACGGAGGACGACCATGTCGTCACCCTTTCATCAAAGGCGAGCCTCGGTCCCGTTCGTCTCATGACGAACTCAAGAAGACTCTGACACCGTGTGGGACGGGAGTGACCGTCGTGCGCGGCGTCTTCGGCTCGCGGTTGCGAATCGGGAAAGGTAGAGGAAACGGCGGGGCGATGCAATCGGCGCGCGGGTTGCGCAGCCGACAAGGCGGTGGCTTCGGGCCATAACTCGCGAAGTTCGCGAGGAACTAACCCTGCGTCAGTCCAGCGAGGCCAGCAACCACACCGGCCCACGCCATACCAGCGACTTCAGCCGCGCCACCAAGCAACCCCGCGATCCCTGAGAACATCGCCACCAACACGATGAAGAGCCCGATGCCTTGAACGCGCGGATCGTGCATCCATCGGTAGTAGGTGCGCGAGAATCCAGCAACCACGCTCGCGCCGTCGAAGGGCGGCACGGGAAGCATGTTGAAGAGCGCGAGAAGGCCGTTGAGCGAGCCGCCGATGACGGCGAACTGAAACGCTCGACGCATGGGTGAATCAATCTCTGGATCCAGATCACTCAGGCCCGCGATGAGTCCGACTGCGGTCCAACACAGGAACGCGAGGAGGACATTCATCGCAGGTCCAGCGCCCGAGACAACGATGCGACCGCGTCGTCCCCATCGATAGTTTCCGGGGTTCGTGGGCATGCTGCCCCATGCAATGCCAACAAGCAACAGGCACACAAGCGAGTACACGCCCATGTGCACGAGCGGATTTGGTGTCATGCGGCCGTAGACGCGCGGCGTGTCATCGCCCTGCCAAATCGCGGCCCAACCGTGCGCAAGTTCGTGCAATGTGATCGAAGCAACTGCCCAGAACACAAACGACGCTGCTCCGACGAAGCCCATCGAGTTGTAGATACCGAAGATGCCGATGTCGTCAAGCATGATGGAGCTCTCTCCTTGCGCGGGTCACAGCATAGATGAAGTTGCGTGGACTTCGCGGCCATCGACCATCGTGGCAACAACCTTGGGCATCTCGCGCGTCCAATCGATTTCAAAGGGCGAGCGGTCAAGAATGACGAGGTCGGCTGCTCGGCCCTCACGCAGTACTCCGCCAGGAAACCCCAGCATTTCCGCGGGAACGCGCGTGTACGCCGCAAGTGCTGCGTCCACTGAAATCGAGTGCTCGGTTGCGAATGGGCGACCGTCGAGATCAAGGCCTGTGACGGCCGCTTTGATTCCAAGCAGCGGATCGGGCGACACAATCGGCCAGTCGCTGCCGAAGGCAAGTCGTGCGCCGTGCGCGAGCAGTGCGCGGAACGCAAAGAAGCGTTCGATGCGCGCGTGGCCAAGTCGCGCGATCGCTTGGCGCGCGTCGTCTGCTTTGTGCAAAGGCTGCATACTCGCGAAGCGGCCAGCGAGGCGCGGGACATCTTCGCGCGCGAGCGTTTGCATATGTTCAAGTCGCGGCGCGGGGTGGTCGGCGCACGCATCGCAAGCATCGAGAAGCGTGCGCGCAGCGCGATCGCCAATCGCATGGACACTCGGCGAAAGCCCGAGTTTTTGCACGGCGCGCATCCATGCTGCGAGTTCACCGCGCAGTGTGTGCTCCATCGCGAGACCGTCGGTGTAAGGCGCGTCGCTGTAGGGCTCAAGCATCCACGCTGTGCGCGAACCCAGTGTTCCGTCGGCGAAACTCTTCATGCCGATGATTTCGAAGAACGGATGTCCGGCGCGCGCTTCGGCGGGCAAGGTGGGCGGTGTGTCGAGCGGCCAATCGCGATCAAGCACGGTTGCCTTGACGCGGAAGGTCAGCCGCTCAAGTAATGGGAGATAGACATCCCGAATGTCACGGAGGTACTCCATCGAGCCACCGCCCGCGAGGCCAAGCGAGTGGAGATACGCGCACGCTTTCGCAAGATTTGCGCGCTTCGCAGCGATCGAGGGCTCGGGAATAGCGGGAATCACGCGCTTCCACGCTGCTTGCTCGCGGAAAATACCGCGTGAAACTTCGATTTCGCCGCCTGCGATCGGTGTGATGTCAAGAAGCGCGAGTGCGGCGCGATTCACGACGCACGCATGTTGATCCATGCGCCACGCGACGGCGGGGCGGTCGCCAGCAGCTTGAAGCCACGAGAGATCGGGTGCTTCGCCGCGCCAATCGGATTCGTTCCAACCGAACGCAATGAGCCACGCGTTCGGGTCGGTCGCATCAAGCGTTGCCGCGTGTTGTGCGATGCGCGCTTCGAATTCGTCGCGCGACGCGCAGCCAGAAAGGTCACATTGAGCAAGCGTGGCCGCGCCAAGAGTCACATGAAGGTGCGCGTCGAGAAAGGCGGGGCAGACAAATCGCCCGTGGAGGTCGATCACTGCGGGCGCGTTCGTATCTCGCTGTGATACGAGAGAGAGCGCCTGCCCATCGACCGCGGTCACTCGACCGTGTTCCATGGCCATCGCGGTTGCGAATGGACGCGCTGGGTCGGCAGTCCAAAACCTTCCGTTGCGAAGAATCGTGAGGCGCGTTTCTGCCATGAGCAAGGGGCTATGCTACGGCCCCTATGAAACGAATGCTCTGCACGCACCGTGCTTTTTCGCGCGCTCTTGACTTGCGTCCTACGCGGTCCCTACGCGTCTCACTCATCCTCACATGCTGTGCCAGTGCGAGCCTCTGTGGTTGCGGCGAAACACCAGCACCACAACTTCCGGAACCAATCGTTTCATCGGGTACCTCATCCGTTGGAAGCAGTGGAGGAAGCGCGCGAGTTGCGTCGGATCAGGCCGCGACAGCGTCGGCTCCGACCGCAAGTTCTCCGAAGGCCGCAGCAGCGGCCGCCGTGGACACGAGCGCGTGGAAAACTTCAGGAAGTGCAGACGACCCGACCGTTGTTGAGGTTGCTGGATTGCGCGCGCCTAAGCCAGCCGAGTGGATTTGGACCAAGCCAACTGTTCAGTTCCGGACGCTGCAATACGCAGTGCCCGGCGAAGGTGACTCGACGAAGCAGGCCGAGTTGATCGTGAGCGTGTTTCTTGCCGGCGACGGTGGTCCGCTCGACGCGAACATCGAGCGTTGGCGGGGCCAGTTTCGCGTCGGCGAGAAGGCGCCCGAAGCAAAGCGAACGCAGAAGCAGATCGGTCCGCTGAAGGTCGAACTTGTTGAACTTGAAGGCGAGTATCTCGCGATGGGTGCACCAGCTCCGAAGAAGGATCAGATGCAACTTGCCGCGATTGTGCAAGCATCTGGTCGTAATGTCTTCTTCCGCATCATTGGTCCGAAGGAAACCATTGAGAAGAACCGATCCGACTTCATGAAGATGATCGACGGCCTAATGCCTGCCGATTGAGGCAGTGAGGTCGTCGAAGCCAACAATGAGCATGGGCCACCAATGAGAACGGCCGTGCGATTTGCGCGCACGGCCGTTTTGGTTTTCATGTGTTGTTGGC
>JASGCF010000049.1:9548-12491 GCA_030054275.1 Limnohabitans sp.
TCGGCTGGGCCCCCATGCGTTTGAGAGCCAATTGTTTCCAAAACTTATGCCGCAGCACCGGTCACTTTGCAGCGAAGCACTTGCTCACTTCGTTCCAGTTCACGATATCCCACCACGCCTTCAAATAATCGGGACGGCGATTCTGGTAGTGGAGGTAGTACGCGTGCTCCCACACATCGCAGCCAAGAATCGGCGTGCCGAGACAGTCGGAGATGCCCTTCATGAGAGGGTTGTCTTGGTTTGGAGTTGAGCAGATTGCAAGTTTGCCGTCGGGCATTTTGCAGAGCCACGCCCAGCCGGATCCGAAACGGCCTGCGCCTGCTGCAGCGAATTTTTCCTTGAACGCGTCCATCGAACCAAACGCAGCATCGATCGCGGCGGCGAGTTCAGCGCTCGCTGCGCCGCCTTGGCCCTTCGGTGCCATCCACTTCCAGAACATCGAATGATTCCAGTGTCCGCCGCCGTTGTTGCGCACGGCTGTGCGAATCGACTCGGGCACCGTCGCAATGTTGCGACAGAGGTCATCGATCGACATGGCGGCGAGTTCCGGATGTGCCTCGAGCGCTTTGTTCAGATTCGTCACATACGCGTTGTGGTGCTTCGTGCGATGGATGTTCATCGTGAGCGCATCAATCGACGGCTCAAGGGCATTTTCCGCGTAAGGAAGTTCTGGAAGGGTGAACGGCATTTTCTTCGTCTCCTGAAGTGTGTGTGTGGAAGTGCTGCAAGAAGTGGGAGCGTTCGGCGTTGAGGTTGCGCGCGCGACATTGGAAAGCGCGGCAGCCGCGGCGCCTGCGGTAAGGGCGCCAAGAAAGTTTCGGCGCGTGGAATCGTGATCAGCGTTGGTTTCGTGCATGTCGGACTTTCCGATAGGGCGCGGAGCATAGCCTCGCTGCGCTACGCTGTGCACGATGAACGCAGCACTTCGCATGATCGACGCGAACAACAACCGAGCGCGAGAGGCGCTGCGCACGCTTGAGGATGTTGCGCGATTCGCGTGGAATGACGCGGGAGTCGCAGAGGAAGCGAAATCACTTCGGCACGCGTTGCAATCGGCGATCGCGGCGATTCCGGCTCTCGATCTTGCGGCGGCGCGCGATGTGGCTGGCGACATTGGCACGGCGCTCGAGGGAGCGAATGAGTACGCGCGCGCGGATCTTTCCGCTGTAGCACAGGCAGCTGGCGGGCGACTGTCAGAAGCGCTGCGTGTGATAGAGGAGGCAGCGAAGACCCTTGGTGATGCGACGATCGCACGCGCTGTGGAACAGGTGCGCTACCGAAGTTACGCGCTTGCCGCGGAAATCACGCTGCGTATTGCTCGAGCGCGACCGCGGCAATTCGCGCTGTGCTTGCTACTCACGCGCGCGCTCTGTCGTCGCGATTGGCGTGATGTTGTGCGGGAAGCCGTCGAGGGTGGTGTCGATCTCGTGCAAGTTCGCGAGAAAGAAATGGATGCGGGCGAACTCGTGGCGCATGTTCGTGCCGTGCGGGAGACGATCGGTACGCGAGCCACGCTCGTTGTGAACGATCGACTTGATGTCGCGCTTGCTGCCAATGCAGATGGAGTTCATCTCGGCACAACAGATCTTCCGCTGCGTGAGGCGCGCAAGATTGCAGGGCCACGATTCTTGATCGGCGCAAGCACGCATACTCTCGACGAAGCACGCGCGGCGGTGGCTGCGGGTGCTGATCTCTGCGGCGTCGGTGCGATGTATGCATCGACACTGAAGCCGGATCTTGCACCATCGGGCGAAGCCTATCTGCGTGCGTTTTTGGCGGAATTTCCCTGCGTTCCACATCTTGCGATTGGCGGCATTGCTGCAGGACGCGTTGCAGCACTCGCCCGCGCCGGATGTCGCGGCATTGCCGTGTCAAGCGCGATTTGTGGGGCCGATCGTCCGGGTGAAGTCGCGCGCGCATTGCGTCGTGAACTTGCCGAAACGACCGAAGTTTCCCGAGTGTCTTCAACGGCGGCACATGCATCGGGTGGCTGCGGCAGTGGTTGTCGGAGCAGCGGCGGCTGCGCGATGCGCGCGGCAAGTGGGGGTGTGCACGGGAGTACGCGCGCATGAGTGCGCCGTCGATCGCGGCTGTTCGTGATGTGCGCTTTCTCCTTCTCGGAACGGGAACTTCCGCGGGTGTTCCTGTGATTGGTTGTGACTGCGAGGTCTGCACATCCGACGATCCGCGCGATCGCCGCACGCGATCTGGAGCTGCGATTTCCTTCGTGGATGCGCAGGGAGAAGCGCGACTCTTTCTTCTCGATTGCGGGCCCGATCATAGAGAGCACTCCATCCGTCATCGATTCAAACGCGTCGACGGCATCTTCTTCACGCACGATCATGTAGACCACACCTTCGGGCTCGACGATGTGCGGCGGTACAACGCGATGATGAAGTCGCCGATCGAAGTGTTCGCAGACGCGCGCACGCGTGACTTTCTTGAACGCGTCTACCGTCACATTTTTCGTCGCCACGAGAATGTCAACGACTCGTTTGTTGCCGATCTCTTCGTACGCACCGTCGCGGCTGGCGACTCGTTTGATCGTCACGGGTTACGCTTCACCGCGTTTGAGGTGCTCCACGGGCGCCTACCTGTCCTCGCGTATCGAATCGAAGCGCTTGACGCGGCAGGGCGCGTGGCTGAGGTGCAACCGGGACCGCTTCCGCTTGCGTACTGCACCGACCTCTCTGCGATGCCGCCCGCTGCGTGGCCGCGCCTTGCCGCGCTTCGCACGCTTGTTCTTGACATGCTTCGCTATCGGGCGCACCCAACGCACCTCACGGTCGATGAGGCGATCGCGATCGCGGAACGGGCAAACGCCCAACGGACCGTGTTCGTCCACATGACCCACGACATCCAGCACGCAACGCTTGCGGCGGAACTCCCGCCCGCGATGGAACTTGGGTACGACGGCATGGTGTTGGCGGGTTGGGATTGTGG
>JASGCF010000050.1 GCA_030054275.1 Limnohabitans sp.
CACAAGGTGCGCCTGAACTTTTGATGGGTGCGAAGGTCGAAGCCGACATTCTTGCCCGTTTTCCGTTCACGCTGACGCCCGATCAATTGGCGACCTTTCGCGAAATCGCAAAGGATCTCGCATCAACGCAACCGATGAATCGCTTGCTCCAAGGCGATGTCGGCGCGGGAAAAACGGCTGTCGCACTCGCGTCGATGCTCATTGCTGTGACCAATCGTCACCAAGCAGCGCTCATGGCACCGACCGAATTACTCGCGGAGCAACACTACGCTTCGATCTCGCGATTTTTGACTGGTACGCAAGTGAAAGTCGGATTACTCACGGGCAGTTTGCCGGCCAGCGAGCGCGCTCTTGTTCGCGATATGGCAGAGCTTGGCCAAATCGACATCGTGATTGGAACCCATGCTCTTCTCACTGGTGATGTGCGCTTTCATGCGCTGGCACTTGCTGTTGTGGACGAGCAGCACAGATTCGGCGTCGCGCAACGCGCGGAACTTCGTGGAAAGGCGCCGCGCGGACAAACCCCGCACATGTTGGTGATGACAGCCACACCCATTCCCCGCACACTCTCACTGACGGTGTACGGCGATCTTGATGTGTCAACAATTCGACATCGTCCGAAAGATCGATCGCCAGTGCACACGCGCGTCTTGCCTGTGTCGCGTGCAACAGATGCCTACCGCTTTGTGCAAGAACGCATCGAGCGTGGCGAACAAGCTTTCATCGTGGTTCCGGCGGTCGAGGAATCGGATCTTGGGTTGAAGGATGTCGCATCGCATCTCGATGCACTCGCGAGCGGACCGCTTGCTGGTGCTCGACTCGCAGCGATGCATGGGCGCATGAAACCGATCGAGCGCGATGCGATCATGGATCGCTTCCGCGCTGGCGAGATTGACGCGCTGGTTGCGACGGTTGTCATTGAAGTTGGCGTCGATGTGCCGAACGCAACAGTCATGGTGATTGAACACGCAGATCGATTTGGTCTTGCCCAGTTACATCAGTTGCGCGGTCGTGTTGGACGCGGGCCGAAAGGCGGCGTTTGCGTGTTGATCGCAGATCCAACGACCGATGACGGACGCGCGCGGCTCGAAGCCATCAAAGAAACCGACGACGGATTTCGGATTTCGGAACTTGATCTTGCAATCCGCGGGCCTGGCGAACTCTTTGGCGCCAAACAGAGTGGGTTACCGCCGTTCAAGGTTGCAGATCTTTCGCGTGATCTGGGGCTGCTCGAGCGTGCGCGTCGAGACGCAACAGACTGGATCTCCCGAAGCCCGTTGCTTGCTGCAGACAATGAGCGCCTGCTGCGTCATCGTGTGTTGTCAACCTATGGCGAGGCGCTTGGACTTGGAGATGTGGGATAAGTGCAAGTCGACACGCGCGTGAAACCGTATCGGCTGCGCGAGGGCGCAATGCACGATGGAACTCACGGACGCTTCTTCCGCCGCCACGCATCGAGCGCCTTCGCGTCGAGTGCATTGAGACACTGCGCCACGGGTAACAGCCCTCGCTCTGCTGTCAAAACGCCGTAGCGCAACTCATCAAAGTCGTTGATCGCGTGCACATCGCAGTTGATTGCAATCATGCAGCCAGCGTCAGCGGCGGCGCGCACATGAACATCGCGCAAATCAAGACGCATGTGATGACTGTTGAGTTCGAGTGCAGTTCCATGCTCCTTCGCGGCTGCGTAGAGCTCCGACATCACAGGCTCAAGTCCAGGCCGACCGTTCACGATGCGTCCCGTCGGATGCCCAATCACATGCACCAAGGGATGCGTGATCGCTTTCATCAAGCGATCTGTGGCGAGTCGTGGCTCTTGTTTCAACGCAGCATGAGGACTCGCGACAACCCAGTCGAGTGCTGCGAGCACATCATCCGCGTAGTCAAGCGAACCATCCGACAGTATGTCCACTTCACTGCCAGCCCAGATCTGCATCTTGGGAAAGCGCTCGCGAGCAGCATGAATTGCCTCGATATGCGCGCGTAAACGAGTCTCATCAAGGCCATTCGCTTGGAACTGGCTCTTCGAGTGATCGGTGATCGCAATCGTGTGAAACCCGCGCCGTTCCGCCTCTGCCACGATCTCATCGATGGTCATGGAACCATCCGAGGCGCGCGTGTGACAATGTAATTCCGCACGAATATCGGCAAGCGCGAGCATTCGAACCGCGCTCGCTCCTGCGACGCGTGATTCGCGTGCGCCCCGCGCAAATTGATCAAGTTCGCCGCGATCCTCACGCGCGGTCGGTGGAATCCAATCCAGTCCGAGCGCGGCGTACACCTCTTCCTCTGTTGCCGCAGCAATCGGAACAGCACCGTCTGGAACCTCTCCATGCGCGCCTTCGCGAAACAAACCGTATTCATTCAGGCGTAGCCCTTGGGCAATGGCGCGTTCGCGCATGCGAATGTTGTGATCTTTACTTCCTGTGAAATACATCAACGCGGCGCCGAAGCGATCCAATGGCACCACGCGAAGATCGACTTGCACGCCAGACTTGGTGAGTACGCTCGACTTGGTTTCACCGTGGCCGAGCACTCGCGCAACCTCACCGCGCTCGCAGAACGCACGCATGAGTTCGGCCGGATCGCTTGCAGCAGCAAGAATGTCGAGGTCTCCGATCGTGTCGCGACCCCGACGCAAACTTCCCGCGTACGCAATGCGCTGCACGCCTGACAATGCGCCAAGTTCCGCGACAAGCGCATCGGCAAGCGGCATCGCCTCACCAAGACGAATGCGCCCGCGCGCGCTTTCTGCAAAGGCGATCGCTTCTTTCATCTTCGCGATGGACTTCTCACCCATGCGTGGCAGCGTTGCAACCTTGCCTGCATCGATCGCCACTTTCAAAGTCGCGAGATCCACGACGCCGAGTTCTTGCCACATCGCACGCGCCGTTTTTGGACCGATGCCCTGAATCGCAAGCACTTCTTTCAGACCTGCTGGAACCTGCGCGCGCAATTCTTCGAGTTCAGACATCGTGCCAGACGCGCCGAATTCATGGATCTTTGCCGCGGTCGAGGCACCGAGTCCATCGATCTCTTTCAATGCTGCAACGGGCACCGAGGCAGCTTCTTGCGCGAGACCTTCCACAGCGCGCGCCGCGCGTCGAAACGCATTCACTTTGAACACATTCGCGCCGAGAATCTCACTCAGGACGGCCAGTTCCTCGAAGCATGCTGCGATTTCTGCGTTGGTTGCCATGCCGCGAAGATATCACGCGCGCGTCGCTAAAAGCGCAAGCAGCACTTCTGAGGTGCGTGCGGTTCCGCCCTGCTCTCTGCGAATCGTTTCACGCGCCTTCCATGCAATTTCGGCCCGTGCGCGTGTATCGGATGTCAACTCCGCGAGTGTCGCAGGTAGCGCGTCACGGTCGACTTGGCGAATACCGCCGTGGCGCTTGAAGGCATCAACAACATCGCGGAAATCCGCAACGCGCGGCCCAATGATCACCGCTTTGCCAAGGCTTGCAGGCTCAATCGGGTCGCTGCCGTACAACTTCCCGAAACTCCGTCCCATCACAACCACATCGGCAAGCGCGTACGCCATGCCAAGTTCACCGATGGTGTCGAGCACGAAATAGCGCGTGCTGTTCGTTCCGCGCTCACCACGAGAGCGACGCACGCAATTCGGCAGATTTGCGCACACGCTGTCGAACCACTCCGGCTTTCGCGGCGCGATCAGCAAACGGGCGTTTGCAGGCAATGCATCACGAAGCAACACTTCCTCGCCCGGCTCTGTGCTGCCCGCGACGATGAGCGGCCCGTCACGAGTGATCCCGAGTTCCTCCGCGAGTTTCTCAGCGCCAGGAACACCATCGCGTATGGCGACCGAGTCCCATTTCATGTTGCCAGACACAAGCACTTCTTGCGCACCTAATTCGAGAAAGCGATCTGCGTACACGCGGTTCTGCGCCAACACCATGGTTGCACGCGCGAACATGCCAGTCACCCATCGACGAACGCGCATGTAGCGCGGAAATGATCGGTCGCTCAATCGACCGTTGATCACCACCACTGGAATGTCGCGCGCAGATGCGAGGCGCGTCATGTTTGGCCAGAGTTCAAGTTCAACAAGAACCAAGAGATCTGGGTCCAACCGATCAAACCACAGTCGCATGGCACCTGTGAAATCAAAAGGTGTTCGCACCACCGTGTGCTTCGCTTGAAAGAGCGCTTGCGCGCGCGCGAAACCGGTATCTGTCATCGCACTGATGACGATTTCTGGCCGCATTTTGTCGGATGCGAGGCGCTCGACAAGTCCGCGCAGCGCATTCACCTCACCAACAGAGACCGCGTGAAAAACAACGCGGGGACGCGCTTTTGCCGGCATGCGCAGACCATTTCCAAAGCGGGCGCTCCAGTCTGTGCGGATCTTTCCTGTCGCGATCATGCGCACAAGCCACACTGGCGAAAGAACGACTGCAGCGAACGCGTACGCAAGATCCGTCAGCAATCCAGCAAAGCGCACCCGCCAACCCGCGACCGAAGATCGATCGGACACAGCGCGACGATCAGTTCGCGATCGAAGGTCACCGTGTTCTGCGTCATCGCGCGGATCCGTTGGAAGATCGTCAGACATTGGTTGCTTTGGGGCCATCCGTCTTCCGATCACTTGAGATTCTTGGCCATGGCTTTGAGCCAATCGACACTCTGAACGCCTTCTGCAAGATCCGCCACGCGTCCTTTGGAATCGACATACAGCGTCTTGGGAATGAGTCCCGAAGGATTGATGTCGCGAATGAAGGAGTTGAACTCCTCGCTCGCCATGAATTCGTGCGCATTCGCTTCGTTGGATCGCAAGAAACTCTTCACAAGTTGGGGCCCAGTATCCATGCTCATCCCAATCACCACGAGCCGCTCCGGCAACAGACCTTTGAGCGAATGCACATTGCGACGATTCACTTTGCACGGCCCACACCATGTCGCCCAAATCTCGATGATCATCGGACGACCAGCAAATTGCGCCAGTGAAACATTGTTGCCGTCGAGATCTTGGACGGTGAGTTTGTGCACCGGACCGAGTTTGGGTGCCTTTGCTGCACTTGGGTCGGACGGAGGCCGAATTGCGTCAGAGTTTGTGGGCACTTCCTGTGGCGTGGCGGCGGGCGCGGCAGGAGCACTCGGGGCTCGCTCCGAAGCCGCCTGCTGCATCGCACTCGGTGCCTCTGCTGATGTTGACGCCGACGCGGAAACTTGCGCGTCGCCAAATCCCTGCTCCTGTCGGCTCTGCTCCTGTTGGCTCTGCTCCTGTCGGTTCTGCTCCTGTTGTGCACCATCACAGCCAAGTGTCATGATCATGCACCACACCAGTGCAACAGCACCGATGCATCGCGTGACACACTTTTCGCTGCAAAAACTCAACAAGAGATTGGTCGTCGGTCGGACGCGGGCGACACACGCTGTGCTCATCTCGTCAGAATATCCGAACTTCACCGCGCACACACATGACGCATTCTCTCGCAACCGAGCAACTTCCGACGACCGCCCACGCATTGCGCTGGCGCGTCGCGCTGGACACGGGAGGGACCTTTACCGATGTGGTTGGCATCGATCCGAACGGAACACGACATCGCGTGAAAGTTCCATCGGACGGCTCGCTCTCTGCAACTCTCAACACATGTGAGATCACGAACGCCGGCATCAACGCGTCATTCATTCCCGCTGCAGGACTGCACTTTCCTGATGGGTTTCTCGACGATTGGCTGTTGATCGGACATGCGCACACCGGAAAGCGCGTGTGCGCACAGATTCGCTCGCAGCGCGGCAGAAGGCTCTCGCTTCAACCACACGAATCGAGTGACATTGGCGCATTTTCGCTGCTCGCACACGGTGCTGCGTTACGCTGCGTCCCGTCCTCTGCGCTTGGCGTGATCGATGCACCTCGACTCGGACTGCATCTCATCACGAGAACACCGCTTGAAGCGGAACTTCCGCCGATCGAAATTCGCCTCTCAACGACGCGCGGTACCAACGCGCTGCTTGAGGGAAATGGTGCGCGCGTCGGTGTACTCGTGTCGGATGGATTGTCGGGGGTCGTGACGATTGCGGATCAAACGCGGAGTGATCTCTTTGCGCGCGTTCCAACACCCAGAAAGTTGCTTGCACATGCGGTGCGCACACTTCGAGAACGAACACTCGCCGATGGAACACACGCGCTTCTTGCATCAGACGAGGAGATTCGTATTGCATGCGAACAACTTCGGCATGAGGGTTGCGACATCGTTGTCGTGAGTCTCGCACACGCGTTGACAGACAATGGTCGCGAGACTCGAGTCGCGCAGTTTGTGCGTGACCTTGGTTTTCCTGCAGTCGCTGCGTCGAGTCTCGCACCGCATCCTCGCCTGCAAACGCGCACCGAAACGGCCGTGGTTGCGGCACGCATCGCGCCGACTCTTTATGCATTCGTGGAAGATGCACTCCGATCAGCCCCACGCGATGCGCGCTCCTTCGTCTTCACGAGTGCTGGGGTGTTGCAAGCAGCCCATGCCTTTGAGCCTCGCGACACACTCTTTTCAGGTCCGGCTGGTGGAGCCGTTGCGATGCAGGAACTTGCGCGCAAGCACCATGTGCGCAGAGCGCTTGGCTTCGATATGGGCGGTACCAGTTCCGATGTTTCGCGTCTTGCGGACGGAGTCATCGCCATGCGGCGCGAATCGTGCGTCGCGCGCGCGACGGTCGCGACCCCAGCACTTGCAATCGACTCGATTGCGGCCGGAGGAGGCTCGATCTGCCGCGTTCACGACGGCGCGTGCATCGTTGGACCCGAGAGCGCTGGTTCGAATCCTGGACCCGCGTGCTACGGCCGCGGTGGACCACTGACCATCTCAGACATCAATGTGCTTGCTGGACGACTCGTGTGCGAGGTCGGACTCGGAAACGCGTCACTGGTGCTCGATCGTGACGCTGCAGAGCGTGCGCTTGCTTCCGTTGTCGAAGAAAGCGGAATCGCACGCGACACACTGATGGAATCGTTCCTCGATATTGCGAATGCTCGCATGGCGCTTGCGATGGAAAATCTCTGCGTGCGCGACGGAGTCGATCCACGCGGTACATCCGACGGCAAGTGCGTAGACGAAACGAGCGACAAAATGAGGGACGAAACCGTAGGCGATCTGCGCGCCACCGACGCGCACACGCTGTTCGCATTTGGAGGCGCCGGAGGTCAACACGCCTGCGCGATCGCAGCGCGACTTGGACTGAATCACATCGTCTTTCCGCATGCTGCTGGCTTTCTTTGTGCATCGGGAGTGCTTGCTGCGCAGCCTGCACGCATTGCTTCGCAGCCCGTACTCAAACCGCTTGCCTCAAGTGATCGCCCTCTTCGTGAGGCATATGAGCACGCGCGCATGGATGCAACACACGCGTTGATGCGCGATGGATTCCATTTGTTCGAGAAATCTGATGTCTCAGAGTCATCAACAACTTTGGCGTACGCCGCACTTCGATTGGGCGGACAAGAGGCAACCATCGAAGTTTCCTACGCAGACCCAGCCTCGATGCAACGCGAGTTTCATGCGCGATTCGAAGAACTGTTCGGATATCCGCCGCCCGATCGAGTGCTTGAAGTCGAATCGGTCCGCGTGGAAGTTCGCGCTGGAAACACGCGTACATCCCAGGCAACGAACGAGACGCCATCGCTGCATGCGCCCGAACACGCTGTTTCGCCAGTTCTCCCCCCACCACCCTCATCGACTGTGCGAATGCTCTCGCGTGGACTTTGGCACGATGCGCGTGTGTTCGAGCGAACATCCCTCACTTCGGGCATGCGTCTCGATGGCCCCTCCATCATCATCGACGCGGGAGAATCGGTTGTGATCGATGTGGGATGGTCGGCAGTGGTCACTCCGTCACTTGACATGATCGCCGAGGCCACAACATCGCAACCTCACCGCTCATCGACGGCAGAATCAGAACTTTTCGCAGCTCGGCTCGAGGCAATCGCCCTCGGCATGGGACACATCCTCGAGCGAACAGCACTCAGTCCGAACATTCGTGATCGACTCGACTTCTCCTGCGCCATTCTTGATGCGTCCGGCACGCTCATTCAGAATGCCCCGCATGTCCCTGTCCACCTTGGCGCACTCGGGATGTGCACTCGACTTGTGATTGAGAACCTTGCCATGCAGCGGCTTGACCTTTGCGAAGGTGATGTTGCTGTGACAAACCATCCTGCCTTCGGCGGCTCGCATCTCCCCGATGTGACCACCATCGCGCCGATTTTTGTTGAAGGACGCAGAGTTGCGTTTGTTGCGGTTCGTGCACATCACGCAGAAATTGGTGGCACTCGGCCAGGCTCCTTTCCACCGGATGCGAGGTGTTTGGCAGAGGAGGGCGTTGTTCTCGCACCATTTCTCGCCGTAGAGCGTGGCAGTTTCCAACGCGAGGCATGTCGTGCGCGCTTCAGCGAAGCTGCATTTCCATCGCGCAATCCTGAAGAAAATCTCGCAGATCTCGAAGCGCAACTTGCCGCAACGCGACATGGTGTGACTGAGGTGCGCACCCTTCGGCAAGAGTGCGGAAGCGCGTTCGATGCGCTTTGCGAAAGCGAACTTGCGCGTGCGGATCGCGCCATGCAACGCGCCATCGCGCGACTGCGCGATGTGTTGCACCATCCGTCTGCAACGACTTCAACGCTTCGCGGGCAAGCGCAACTTGATGACGGTTCTTTGATTTGCGCCACGATTCGCGTCGTTGCGGCGCAAACCCCGAATACGCCTCGACTCCATATCTCTTTCGCAGGATCGTCGGCTCAACATCCGCGTAGTTTCAACGCTCCCCTTGCTGTCACTCGAGCCGCAACGCTGTATGCCTTGCGACTTTGGATCGATGAACCGATTCCGATGAACGAAGGCCTACTTCGCTCGGTGGAACTCGAGGTTCCAGAAGGCATGTTGCATCCACGCTGCGTCGAAGATCCGAGCGAGTGCCCGCCAGTTGTTGCAGGCAATGTCGAAACGAGCCAATCTATTGTTGCGGCACTTCTCGATGCATTCGGCTTTTCGGCCGAAAGCCAGAGCACGATGAACAACACACTGTTCGGAAACAACACCTCCACAATCTACGAAACTCTTGGCGGTGGCGCGGGCGCCGGCCCAACCTCCGCCGGTGCAAGTTGCGTGCATGTGCACATGTCGAATACGCGGCTGACCGATATCGATGCTCTTGAGCGTCGCGCGCCAGTCATCATTCGTCGATTTGAAACTCGGCAAAATTCTGGCGGATACGGCTGTCAGCGTGGCGGCGATGGCTTGATTCGCAGTTACGAGTTTCGCGAACCTGTGTCACTCTCGTTCTTCGGCTCTCGAAGGCGCTTTGCTCCGCGCGGAGCGTATGGAGGTTGTGATGGCCTCATCGGTACACAGCGTGTCATGCGCAACGGAGTTGAAACAGCGATCGCGGACGGTGTTTTCTCACTTGAACTTCAACGCGGTGATGTTTTCACCGTTGAAACTCCTGGCGGCGGTGGTTGGGGTACGCCACGCGAATGAAGTACGCCCCTCGTTCGAAGCAGCCGGTCGTTTGAAGAAAACTTCGTGATTTACGGCGTTCGTTGTGGAACACGCGCAGCAAGATGGATGCGCTCGATGGAGCGTGCGCGACCCGTCGCGAGATCGATTTCGACCAATGCACCTTGCACAGCTTCGCCGCCGGAACCCATATCAAACGGCACATGTACACCCGTCGTAAAGTGCTTCAGCACTGCATCGGTTCGTCGACCGATGACGCTGTCGTGGGGACCTGTCATTCCGACATCGGTTTGAAACGCGGTGCCGCTGCGAAGAATGCGCTCGTCTGCAGTCGGCACATGCGTGTGGGTACCAAGCACCGCGGCGACGCGACCATCAAGGTGATGCGCAAGGGCAGCCTTCTCGCTGGTGACTTCCATATGCGCTTCGACCAAAACGATCGGATTGCGCTCAGGCATCGCAGCGAGCAATTGGTCTGCGCATTCAAACGGATCGTTCGCCTGCACCGACCCGATGTGAATTCGACCAAGCAGCGTGATCACAAAAAGATCGCGCGCGCAACGCTCATCCGCGGGAATACGAATGACGCGCTTTCCTGGCGTTCTGGCTGAGAGGTTGGCCGGGCGCGAAACTGCTTTCGAGGGGTCGTCGAGATACGGAATAATTTTCGCTTCGCGAAAGGCATGGTCGCCCAGTGTGCACGCGTCGATACCCATGCGTCGAAACTGATCGAAGAGTTCTGGTGTCAGTCCAGAGCCGTTGCGCGCGTTCTCGGCATTCGCCACGATTCGATCGGGCTTGAATCGCTCGCGCAAAACAGGCAATTGCTGATCGAGCGCCATTCGTCCAGGCGCACCGTTGATGTCGCCAAGGAAGGCCAAACGAAGGGTAGCTTGGGGCATTTGGGTCACAGGGTAACGGGACCAATCCCTGCCAAGCGGGCGATCGGCCATGCGAGTTTCAATTGAATTCGCAAAGACCCGACTTGATCGATCCTTGATCGTGTTACACTTGGTGGGTCTTGATCACGAAGCGCGGGGAGAATTGCGTGGCGAACTTGGTTCGTCGGGACTTCTTCACGGTGGCCGCTGGCATGAGTTTCTGGCATGAGTTTCTCGTTTGGGTTTCTCGTTTAGGTTTTTCGTGCACCCCTCACTCATCCCTTCGTCACCGCTCCCTCAACCCTTCTTCGTGCCAAGATTGTTCCGGTGACAACGCGCTCGGCGCATGTTGGACGCATGTTGGGCCTGATCTCCGGATCACAGTCTCCATACGCGCTCAACACGCACCCGATCCGTACAGTTTCCACACTCCTGATGCGCAAGTTGGTGGATACCGCTTGGCGTATCTCGGAGCATGACCGGAACATGACCGGAGCATGATGCAGTCATGATCCCGCGTTTCACGCTATCGATCTGAGGGCACATTGCGAAGTCGAACGATTTCGCGACAGACCCCGAGAGACTTGCTTTCGAGTTGTTTCCTTATGAGTCATCCCAGCAGTTCGCAAACCCCTTCGAAATCGACGACAGCGATGTACACCCAAGGTATGCAGGTCCGGCATAAGCAGCGCCCCGAGTGGGGTGGCGGCACCATCAATCGCGTCGAGACGCTGACGCGCGGCGGGCTGCGCGACCAGCGCCTGTGGATCAAGTTCGCCAACGCGGGGTTGAAGACACTGCTCGCAAGCGGCGCGGATCTTGAGATCGTCGAGGGCACAGGCGCTGCAGAACACACATTCGCAGCGCGCGAAATCGCGACGGAAGCTGGTTGGCTTGGCGAGATCACAAAGCGAAAGCCCGAACAAGCGATGGCGGAACTGCCGCCCGATGCAACCGATCCCTTCCTCACCCCTGAGCGTCGACTCCGGAACCTCTTGGGACTTTTCCGCTTTGACGGAAGCGCCAAACTCATTGATTGGGCGGTCGCCCAATCGGGGCTTGATGACCCGCTGTCGCGATTCACACGCATCGAACTCGAAGCGTTCTACAAAGAATGGTCGCGAGACCGCGATGTTGCGCTTTGGAGACTCGTCTCTGACTTCCGCAAGCGTCGGGTTTCGATCGACGCACTGATGGTCGATGCGCCGAAAGCAGCACTCTCAACGCTCCAGCGCTTTGAAAAGGCGCGCGCGTAAAGTCGGCGCGCCCGCGCGAAGCCCCGCCACAACGCCCGCGACGCGACCGCTCCACTGAACACTGTTGCAACAGCGCTGTCGAGTGTTGTTGCATGACTGCAACAGGAGTGCTCCGTCCGCGCAACAGTTCACGCAACAGCCCGCGTAAACCGAATCGCGCCGAGATGTCTGGTATTGGCCTGTATCGGCGGGGGCGAGAAAATAGAGCGTTTGTGGCTCTTGGTCGCGGTGCGTTCTTCGCTCCGAGCCCTGCTCCAAGACTGGCATGCGCGTTGCAATCTCCTCCCGTCAAGCGAACGCTCGACAACACAACCAAAGAGGAGAAGGAACCGTGGACGAGATCAACTTCCAAGAGAAGATGAACCAAATTCTTGATCGCATTCGCGAATTGCCAGCGGGCAAATCGGCGGAGACTGCAGACACCATCGACGCAGCAACAGCGCGTCGTGAGCGCGTGCAAAGCTCGGTCAACGAGTTGCAAGAAGCGCTTGATTACCTGCGCCTGAGCGTCAAGTACTTGGTGTTTGATCTCGAAGCGACCCGTCGCGAGAACGCCTACCTTCGCCGCATGATCGAGCAATCGAATCGCGAGCGCGAGCGAAACCAGCGTCCAGAGGAAGATCGCAGCGACGAGGGAAACAACTGGGAATAACAGACTTCAGGTCCCGGCCGTCGAAAGGACGAATCGACGGTTGCCATGTGAGGGAGGTTCTGCTTGAGGGGCGAACTTTCAGCGAGGTTCTGGTGCATTGCAACGCTCCTTGCGATGGCATCAGAACGAGGGCCGATCCGGTTCGGGGCGGGCGCAAGCCCGCCCTGACTCATTTTTCGTTCGATGCTCCGTGCC
>JASGCF010000393.1 GCA_030054275.1 Limnohabitans sp.
TGGATCTTGGGGACGCTTGCTGCGTATCTCCCTGGTGCCGCGATCGGTTGTGCATACAAAGCGCAGTTCGTGCTCGCGAAGACAGAGGATTACGCGAACGAAGTTCCCATCGAAGAAGATTTTTATGTTGCTGGACTTGAGTTCGTCGAGGCGCATGGAGCGGACCTTGCAACAAGTTCGCTTGGCTATATCGACTGGTACACACCAGAGGACCTCGATGGCATGACGGCGGTCACCACCCAAGCAGTGAACATCGCAACCTCTCACGGCATGGTGTGCCTTACTGCTGCCGGAAATGCTGGGCACGACGCAAATCCCGTAACAAATCACATCATCGCTCCAGCAGATGCGTTCGCGGTCATTTCGTGCGGCGCAGCGAATGCCGATGGATCCATCGCATGGTTTAGTTCTGATGGACCAACCGCAGATGGTCGCATCAAGCCAGAACTTCTTGCTCGCGGCGTGAATGTCGTCTCGGTGCACTCGACCAACACTTCGGGATTCCAAGCAGTCAGCGGTACCAGTCTCTCCACGCCACTCATTGCTGGCGCGACAGCGCTCGTCATGCAAGCGCGACCCGATCTTGATGTAGATGATCTCCGCAGCGCACTCATCTCGACAGCCAGTCGATCGGTTGCAGGAGCGGGGTTCGACCCACTGTTCATCGAGGGTTTTGGAGTCATGTCTGCACGAAGTGCCGCCCTCACTGGTCGCGCGCGCGAAGACATCGATCTCAACGGCGTCATCGGAGCTTCGGATCTTTCGCTGCTCTTGGCAAACTGGGGCCTCTGTACAGAGCCAGATCCGATCGATGGCTTCTGCCCGAGCGATCTCGACGGAGATGGCTCTGTGGGTGCCTCAGATCTTTCGCTGCTCCTCGCGGCGTGGTCGTCCTGAACAGACTGCATGAACAAACTGCATGAACAAGACGCATGAACAGACTACATGCGCTCCCTGCCGAACGCAGCGCAACTGGCAATCATGATCTTGCGCAGTGAGGGCGACAGTCGCCACACTTTTGGCTCCGCCGACAACGACAGTCACGCCACACCTTTCGAGATACTCGTACGCTGTGCGTATGTTGCTCGAATCCGCAGCGCTTCCGCACTTTGTACCCACCGCATATCCCGTGAATGACTACGGGCCGATCATGAAGGGCATGGCCATCGGTGGCCTCGGGATTTTCCATGTCTTTCTCGCGCAGTTTGCCATCGGCGGCGGCTTCTTATTGCTGTGGTTTGAGTGGCTTGCGCAATCAGGACGCGAGCCACTTGCGCGTCGACTCATCGACTCGGTGTTTCGTGTCCTCATCTTTCTTTCGTTTGTCGTCGGTGCTCTCACCGGCGTCGGTATGTGGCTCACCTCGATTCAAGTCTCTGCACCAACGATTGGCTTGATGGTCGACGAGTTTCACTGGATTTGGGCGACGGAGTGGATTTTCTTCTGGCTTGAAATCGTCGCTGGCTACGCGTTCTTCCGCTACGGCGATCGACTGGGCGGCCGCGAACGCCTCACGCTGCTCGCCATCTACTCGATCGCAGGATTCGGAAGTCTGTTTTGGATCAACGGCATTCTGTCGTGGCAACTTACGCCCGGCGGTTGGGTGAGCTCCGGAAGTATCTGGGAAGGCTTCTTCAATCCCACCTTCTGGCCGTCACTCTTCTTTCGCACCGTTGTGTGCTTTGTGCTCGCCGCGCTTGGTGCAGCGATCGTGCTGAATGCGCTGCCAAACTTTACGCGTGACGAACGCGCACGCCTCTTACATCGACTGTCCCCATTCTTTCTTCCGATGCTTGCCATGCCACTTCTCGGCGCGTGGTATCTCGCGGCGATGCCAGCCGATAGCCGCAGTTGGATCTTGGGCGGCTCGATGGTGATGACGATGTTCTTCAACATCGCTGCGGGATCGTCTGCGCTCATCGGCGGCTACGGTGTCATCGCTCTTTGGCGGCAACGGAACTTCATGAACGGCGCAACAGCGACGCTGCTTGCGGCCATTGCCTTTGGTGCAACGGGTGCTGGCGAATTCATCCGCGAAGGCGCGCGCAAACCCTATTCCGTGCGCGAAACGCTGTTCTCAAACGCCATCACACCGGCACAAGTCGCAACCTTGCGTCAACAAGGCGTGCTTTCGACCGACCCGTATCCTTTGGTAGATGAAGCCGACTATCCGACGCAACAACTGCGTGAGGGGCGACTCGTCTATCGCAATCTTTGTTCAGTGTGTCACACGATTCGTGGCGCGAACGCGCTCGACGCGTTGATGGGTGACTGGTCGATTGAACAGAAGCGACTGAATGTGGCCATGTTGCAATGGACAGAGGGCTTCATGCCTCCATTTGCTGGCACTGCTGCTGAACTTGAATCACTTGTCCAATACATCGCGTGGGAGCATGAGCATCGACCGAGCTCATGGCCTGAGTCGCGGAACCCTTCGATTCTGGCTGAGATTCAGCAGGCTCTTGATCGCGCCGGCCCCTATCCCGCACCGCGTGCACAAGAACTTGCCAAGAGCGAGGAAGCGCGATGAACACAGATTCTCCAACTGTCGATGCGTTGCTTGAGGCGCTACCAACATCCGTCATCGTGTACATCACGCTTCTCATCGCAACCTACGCGCTGCATGTCATCTTCATGCAGTACACGATCGGCGGCGCGCTCTGGACACTTTGGGCTGCGATGCGCGGGCGATTTTCACCAACCGCGACACGGGACGCTGCATCACTCGTTGTTCGCGACTGGCTTCCCTCTGCGATTTCAGGCGCGATCACGGCTGGGATTGCGCCGCTTCTCTTCGTACAGATCGTGTACCAGAAGAGTTTCTACACGGCGAATCTCTTGCTCTTCATTCG
>JASGCF010000394.1 GCA_030054275.1 Limnohabitans sp.
TCTTGCAGCAGTGCAAGACGAGCGAACTCAAGGGAACGATCCTGCTGAGCACCGAAGGGATCAACATGTTCGTGGCTGGTCGCCGCGAAGATGTCGATGCGTTGGTCGCCGAGTTGCGTGCGATTCGGGGCCTCGAGGGCCTCAGACCGAAGTACAGCGAAAGCGCCGAACAGCCGTTCCGACGGATGCTCGTGCGCATCAAGAAAGAGATCATCGCCTTTGGCATCGAGGGGATTGAGCCTGCGAAGTACACCTCGCCACGACTCGAGCCGAAGGTACTCAAACAATGGCTCGACGAAGGTCGACCGGTCATTCTCTTTGATACGCGCAACGACTACGAAGTGCGGCTCGGAACCTTCAAGGGCGCTGTGATCGCTGGCATCGATTCGTTTCGCGATTTTCCGTCGGCCGTCGCGAAACTTCCGCCCGAGATGAAGAACGCACCAATCGTGTCGTTCTGTACTGGTGGAATTCGCTGCGAGAAAGCCGCGCCCTACATGGAGCGCGAGGGCTTTCAACAGGTGTGGCAACTCGAAGGCGGAATCCTCAAGTACTTTGAGGAGTGCGGCAGTTCACATTACGACGGCGAACTCTTCGTCTTCGACCAACGCGTCGGCGTCGATCCGGCGCTGCACGAAACGGCGTGGTCGCTCTGTTTCGCATGCCGCGCGCCGATCACCGTCGAAGAGAAGAGTGATCCGCGCTATGTCGAGCATGTTTCTTGCCCGTACTGCTTCAAACGAGCGGCGGGAGAACAACGCGTCCAACTCGACGAACGCCATGCGGCCATTCGCGCTGCGGTCACGCCGCTTCCGGGAAGCGTGCCGTACGACCAAGCACGCCCGCTGAGTGTGCCCGAAGCGTGCGATCGCGGCACGATGCTCGATTGCCTCTGCCACAACATGCCGCACATCGCGCGCGAGGAGTGGCTTGCGACTTGCGAAGCAGGCCGCATGCTCGACGACGATCAAACGCCGGTCGCTGCGCATCACATCGTGCGCGCGGGAGAACGCTACCTGCATCTCAAGCCAGCGCAGTGTGAGCCGGATGTCTGCGCCGACATTCGCGTGATCTTCGAAGACGAAGCCATCATCGTGGTCAACAAACCGGCACCGCTTCCTGCGCATCCGTCCGGCCGATTCAATCGCAACACGGTGCAATACATCGCGAGTTTGGTTTGGCATCCGATCAAGCCGCGCGGCGTGCATCGCCTCGATGCAAACACCACAGGCGTGACCGTGCTGTGTAAGTCGCGCGAGTTTGCGCGTGCGGTGCAGCCACAGTTTGAGCGTGGCGAAGTGGACAAGATGTACCTCGCGCGCGTGCGGGGACATCCGCCGCTCGATGAGTTCACCTGCGACGCGCCCGTCAGCGCAGACGCGGGCAAACTCGGCGGACGCATCGTCGACGCGAGCGGGCTTGCAGCGTTTACGGAGTTCCGCGTCCTTGCGCGTCATGCAGACGGCACCGCACTACTCGAAGTGCGGCCTCGCACGGGTCGCACGAATCAGATCCGAGTGCATCTCTGGCATCTCGGCTTCCCCATCGTTGGCGATGCGGCGTATCTCGCCGATGGCGCCGTCGGCGAAACGCAAACACTCACCGTCGACGATCCCCCGCTTTGCTTACACGCGCATCGCATCGCGTTCCATCATCCGCTCTCGAAAGAGCGCGTCGAGTTCGAAGCAGAACCGCCTGCGTGGGCGACGATGTGACGCGTGCGAAGGCGGCACGAGTCTGCACAAGTCTGCACGAGTTTGCGCGAGGCACCGTGCGTGGGCGAAAGAATCGAACGAAAGCAACCTCAGTGTCCGCCGCAGTTTGCCTTGGCCCGAAGTTCAACAACCTCTGCTGTGTCGGGGCGTCGTTGATTCGCCTCGACGAGTGCCGCACACGCTTCTTCCAGACGGCCGAGTTTCACAAGCAGACTCGCTTCTAAGAACCATAGTTCGAATTCTTCCGACTGCGCACTTCGCGCAGCGATCGCGTCTGCCAACGCAAGCGGAAGATCACCGCGACGCTCGTGGAAGAGAGCCCGATCTCTTCGGAATCTCGCCTGAAAATCGGGCTCCGCGACCTCGATCGCCTTCCCAAGAGAAACCAGTGCTGCGGCAAAATTCCCTTCGCGTTCACTCAACTGTGCAAGCATGGCGTGTGCGGTGTCAAACTTCGGGTCGAGTGAGAGAACTTTTTCAAGCGAAGTCTTGGCCGCATCGAACTCACCAATCTCAAGTTGATACTCAGCAAGTACAAACCATGCGAACGGGTCTGATGGAGCGAGCATGGTTGCCTGTCGTGCGTCGGCACCGGCGAGTTGAAGCTCCTTCGACTTACGGAAAAATTGCGATCGCTCTTTCCGAACTTCAGCACTTCTTGGATGAAGTTCGATCGCTTTGTCGTAACTCACTCGTGCAGCGGTTCGCAATGCATCGGCATCCGAAGAGCGTCCGGCACCCTCGGCCAAGGTTGACATATCGAACTCAAGTGCTGCGCGCCAGATCCATGCGTTGAGCGAATCAGGACCAACCTCTGTCGCACGACGGGCATAGAGCAGCGCCGATTCATAGTCATCGTTGATGCCATACAGATACGAGAGATTGCCGAGCGCCCCAACACTATCCGGCTGAATTTCAAGCGCACGATGCAACGCGCTTTCAGCATCTGTGAAGCGCTCAAGGTTGATCAACGCAATCGCTCGATTTCGAACGGCCAACTCAAATCGAGCATCGATTGCGATCGCCTGATCAAAGGCTCGCAACGCTTCGGTCGGATCGTCGCGCAACGCATGAAGCCCGCGGTAGAGCCACGCCAACTTTGATTGGGAGTCGATGACGAGTGCCTCATCCAAG
>JASGCF010000051.1:0-4246 GCA_030054275.1 Limnohabitans sp.
TGGCGGCGAAGTGCTCTACATGCGCTTCAACCAACTGCGTGATGGCGATCGTGACGCGTTGCTTGCGCCGATCGAGCACGGCATGCCGCTGGTCGCGTTCCGCACTTCGACGCACGCGTTCGCGTATCCCGAGGGCCACCAAAACGCCGACCTCAACAACGGATTCGGCGAGAAGTTCCTCGGCACTCCGTGGCGCTTTCATCACGGCCACTCGTCGAAGACGCGCATACTCCCGCCGAGCGCCGAGGCATCGAAGCACCCGATACTTCAAGGCGTCACGATTCCCGCGGAGGGACTCGTCGTGCCAAGTTGGCTGTATCAGGTCGAACCGCTACCCGCCGATTGCACCGTGCTCCTTTGGGGCGAAACGATCGACAGTGAACGCGTCCATACGCAGCAAACGAACGCGCCGCAGAAGCAGCCCATTCTGTGGGTGCGCGAACGACCACCGGTCAAGTTCTACTCGTCATCGGCGCTCCCGCGCCTGCAGCGGATCGCAGTCACCACGCTCGGTCACCCGGGCGACTTCGCGAATGCCGAAGTCCGCCTGATTGCCGTGCAGATGGTTGCGTGGGCCAACGAACGCACACATGTACTCTCCGACACCGATCGCGCCACGATCCGCGCGACTGCGTTCGATCCACCGCCCACCCGCTGACCGCCGCGTTACGCTGCGTGCATGCTCGCGTTTGCCCTCGCTTCGATCGTTTCCAGCGCCCCGCTCGCCGCCGACACATCGACGCTCGGCTACTACCGCATGCCTGCGATCCACGGCGAGACGATTGTCTTCGTCTCAGAAGGCGACCTTTGGCGCGTTCCAACGAGTGGCGGACTCGCGACGCGCCTCACGACGCATCCCGGCGAGGAACTCCAACCTTCGATTTCGCCGGACGGCACCACGCTCGCGTTTACCGCGAGTTACGAGGGTCCGCGCGAGGTCTACACGATGCCGATCGCAGGCGGCTTGCCGATACGCCGCACATGGGACGCGGGCCGCGTGGGTATGACGGCGTGGACCCCCGCGGGCGTCCTCGTGTATGCAACCGACACAGGCTCCGACCTTCCTGCGACTCGCGCGTGGCGCCAGACGATCGACGCCGATCCGACGCGCGATGTGCGCAGCGTGATCCCGCTTGCGCAGTGCTCCGAGGTCGCGTTCCTCGATGAAGCGCGGATGGTGTTTACGCGACTCCAGTTCCAAGGGAGCCACACCGATCGATACATGGGTGGAACCGTGCAGCAACTGTGGGGCTTCACGCTGCCCATCCCCGATGCCGAAACGCGCGAAGCTGCGCCGCTCACCGCCGACTACAAGGGCACGAGCCGTCGCCCGCTCGCGTGGGGTGAGCGCGTGGTCTTCACCAGCGACCGCAGCGGGCGCATGAACCTTTGGTCGATGCAGCCAGACGGCAGCGATCTCCGCCAGCACACGACCCACGCGGAGTTCGACATCGGTAGCGCGTCAATCCATGGTGATCGCGTGGTCTACCAACTTGGCCCTGACCTTCGTATGCACGACCTCGCATCGGGCAGCGACACTCCGATTGCAATCCAACTTGCGAGTGACTTTGATCAGATGCGCGAACGATGGGTCAAAGATCCGGCAGCCGCGGTGAGTTCTACAAGCCTTTCACCCGACGGCGACCGCGTCGTCTTCACGATTCGCGGGCGCGTCTTCGTGGTTCCTGTGAAGGAAGGCCGCACCGTCGATACTGATCGTCGCAGCGGGATTCGCTATCGCAGCGCGGCATTCATGCCTGACGGCACATCGCTCGTCACGATCTCGGACGAGTCGGGCGAACTGGAAGTCACAACACTGCCAGCGAACGGCGTCGGGGCCACCAAGCGTCTGACAAACGACGGCGACACGGTGCGTTGGCTTGCCGTGCCCTCGCCCGACGGGACGCGCATCGCGCACACCGACAAACGCCTGCGCGTTTGGGTGTACGACACGACCACCAACACCAACACGCTTGTGGAACAGAACTCGATCGAGCAACCGACCGACTTCGCTTGGTCACCCGACAGCCGTTGGCTTGCATATGTCTCGCCCGCGGCGAACATGAATCTCGTCGTCAAACTGTGGCCGATCACGGGCGGCGCTCCCGTCGCAGCGACGACCGATCGCTACGACAGTTTCGATCCGCAATGGTCGCGCGACGGGAAGTTCCTTTACTTCCTCTCGAATCGCACCTTTGAGTCCGCCGTTGGAAGCCCGTGGGGACCGCGCGCGCCGGAGCCGTTCTTTGCGGAGCCCGGCCGCATCTACGCGCTCGCACTGAAGGCCGACGCGCGCTTGCCGTTCGAACCGAACGACGAGGTCTTTGCCGCCCTACAGAAGGCGGAGAAGGCGCGCAAGGAACAAGACGAGAAGCGGAAGCAAGAAGAGAAGAAGCAAAATGTAGAAGCGAAGAGCGACGGCCAGAAACAGGACGGCGAGAAGAAGAACGACGACGAGAAATCGTCACCCGCGAAGTCTGATGCCGCCGACGCTGCACCCGTCGCCGTCGCGATCGACCTTGATGGCCTCGCGGCGCGCATCGAGCAACTTCCGGTCAAGCCGACGAGTTTCGCCGATGGCACGCTGATCGTGACCGCTGACACGCTTTTCTGGATGAGCTACGCGCCCGTCGGCGCCGGCGACGAATGGCAGCGCACCGGCACGCTCATGGCACTCGCGATCGGCAACGAGAAGCCCGAGCCGAAAGAGATCGCGACCGGTGTCCGCAGCGTGGAAGTCTCCGCCGACCGAAAGAAGTTGCTCGTCCGCAAGGGCGCATCGTGGTTCGTGATCGACGCGAAAGCAGCGAAGGCCGAACTCGACAAGCCGATCGACCTGAGCGCAATCACGCTGTCGATCACGCCTCGCGCCGAGTGGACCGAGATGATGGTCGATGCATGGCGGCTCTTGCGCGACTATTTCTACGACCGCGGCATGCACGGCACCGACTGGCCGGCCGTGCGCGCGAAGTACACGCCGTGGGTTGATCGCGTGCGCAGCCGCGAGGAACTCTCGGATGTCTTCCAAGAGATGACGGGCGAACTCTCAGCGCTCCACCACTTCGTGCGCGGTGGCGATTTGCGCGAAGGCAACGACCGTGTGACGGTCGCCACGCTCGGCGCGGACCTTGAGCGCGATATGGAGCGCGGTGGTTGGCGTGTCACCGCGATTCCCGCGAGCGACCCCGACGAACCCACGATGCGCTCACCACTCTCGGCGCCGACAGCACGCGTCGCCGTCGGCGATGTCATCCAAGCGATCGACGGCACATCGACGCTCTCGGTACCGCATCCTTCGGCGCTCCTCCGCAACAAGGCGGGTCGACAAACGCTGCTCACCATCCTGCCTGCACGCGATGTGGCGAAGGCGACGGACGCGGCCGACGCCTCAAGCGAGAGTACGCGCGGAACGACGCGGGATGTCATCGTGCGGCCGATGACTGCGCAGGCCGAAGCGTCGCTTCGCTACCGCGCGTGGGAAGTGGAACGCCGACAGCAGGTCGAGCAGGCAAGCGGCGGCGACATCGGCTATGTCCACCTGCGCGCGATGGGCACCGAAGACATGGGCGACTTCGCGCGCGACTTCTATCCCGTCTTCAATCGCAAGGGGCTCATCATCGATGTCCGTCACAACCGTGGTGGCAACATTGATAGTTGGGTGCTGAGCCGCCTGATGCGCAAGGCATGGATGTATTGGAATCAACACGAGGGCCGCAGCCCGAATTGGAACATGCAGTACGCCTTCCGCGGCCACATGGTGGTGCTCTGCAATGAGCGCACCGCGTCGGACGGCGAGGCGTTCAGCGAAGGATTCCGTCGACTCGGACTGGGCCAGGTGATCGGCACGCGCACATGGGGCGGCGAGATCTGGCTGAGTTCATCGAACACCGTGGTCGACGGCGGGCTCGCAAGTGCTGGCGAGTTTGGCGTGTTCGACGAGTCGGGCGCGTGGCTTATTGAAGGCCATGGCGTCGAGCCAGACATCGTGGTCGACAATCTTCCCTATGCGACCTTCAAGGGCGGCGATGCGCAGCTCGACGCGGCGATCGCGCACCTGAAGGACAAGATCGAGAAGGACCCGCGGCCAATTCCGCCCGTCCCGCCAGCGCCGGTGAAGACCCGATAGCGGCGACACTCCGAAAACGCGCCGTTTCCCCGCGACTGCGCCAGACCTCTGCGGGGTAAACTCGTCCCCCTCCGGAATCGAATCGTAGGAATCGAATCGCAGGAATTGAATCGCAGGAAT
>JASGCF010000051.1:4346-5553 GCA_030054275.1 Limnohabitans sp.
GAATCGCAGGAATTGCTCCATGCCCTACTACACCAAGCTCGGCAAACTCCCTTCGAAGCGCCACATTCAATTCCGCCGCCCCGACGGCAAGTTGTATGCAGAAGAAGTGTTCGGCACCGAAGGTTTTGTCGGCCCGACATCGACGCTCTACCACATCAATCCGCCAACCCAAGTGATCGGTTGGAAGCCGCTCTACTCGACCAAGGTTGAGTATGTCGAGCGCGACATGATGCGCATGCGCCATGTCAAGAGCGCACCGCTGCCGCCGAAGGGCGATGCAGTGACGGGCCGCGTGGTGCTTTTCGGCAACAACGATGTCGAGATCAGCGTGTGCGTTCCGGCAGAGCCGATGAAGTACCACTTCAAGAACGCTTCGGCCGACGAGTGCTTCTTCATCCACTTCGGCTCGGGCACGGTCTTCACCATGTTCGGCGCGCTGAAGTTTGGCCCGCGCGATTACATCGTGATTCCAAAGGGCACGATCTACCAGTTCGTCTTTGATGAGCCGAAGGACGGCGAACCCGAAACGCGCTTCCTCCTCATCGAGAGCGTCAACGGCTCGCACATTTTGCCTCCACCGCGCTACCTCTCGAAGAAGACCGCGCAATTCCTTGAGCATGCCCCGTACTGCGAGCGTGACCTTCGCACGCCGGAAATGCCCATGACCTTCGACAAAAAGGGCAAGTACGAGGTGCGCATCAAGAGTCGCGATCTCGTGCACAGTTACGAGTACAGCTACCACCCGCTCGACATCGTCGGCTGGGACGGCTGCTACTACCCGTATTGCTTCAATATCGATGACTTCAGTCCAATCGTTGGCAAGCACCACATGCCGCCGCCGACGCATCAAACATTCGAAGCGCACAACTTCGTCATCTGCTCGTTCTGCCCGCGGCCGCTCGACTTCCATCCGCAGGCGATCGTGGTGCCCTACAACCACTCGAACCTCGATTCGGATGAAGTGCTTTACTATGTGCAAGGCAATTACAAGGCACGCAAGGGCATCGAAGTCGGCTCGCTTTCGCTGCACCCACAAGGGATTCCGCACGGTCCACATCCGGGCACACCCGAAGCGACGATTGGTGCCACACACACGAATGAACTCGCCGTGATGTGCGACACCTTTGCGCCGCTTTATCCGACGCAGGCCGCGCTCGAACTTGATGACCTCAACTACCCACGCAGTTGGGAGCACGGTTGGGAGTCG
>JASGCF010000051.1:5653-8263 GCA_030054275.1 Limnohabitans sp.
GCGAATGGTCGTGTGAGCGACAAACCCGTGAAGTCGGCGAAGTCTGCGAAGAAGAGTGGCCGACTCGTCGAGACGAAGTCGGCGGGGTCGGCGGGGTCGGCGGGATCGACTGCAAAATCAAGGAAGAGTGCAATGGCACGCGGGACCGACGCACGCGGCGGCAAAGCCGCCAATACCAAAACCGCTAATACAAAAACCGCCAATACATGGGACTAATCGGTGTTTGGCATTGGGCCCAGTGCATCCGCGCGATGGATAAAGATCTGAGGGACTGCATGATCACAGGAATGACCACTTGGCATCGCACGCAACGGGCGTCCATTTCTGTGCATCGTGCGACTTCGATCGTCGCGCTTGCCCTCATGACGCTTGCTGTTCCAGCACATGCACATACATCTCCTCTCGTTTCCCTTGCCTCAGCGACGCCAACCAGTCATCCGTCGCAAGAGACATCACAGAACACCACGCAGGACACGAAAAAGCCGACTGCACCCGAGACAGACAAACCAACATCGAACGCACCAAGCGCACCCGCCGACAACTCAAAGCCCGCGACCGAGAAAGACGGCACCAGCGCTACAACGGCGAAAACCGCGGCAGAGAAGCCGCCCACTGTTCCCACAGACGACAACATCGTCGAAGCACACGCGCAGAAAGATCTTCCCACACAACGCGTTGTGCTGTTCGGGGAGTCGTTTGATGCAGAACTCTGCCTCGATCAAGCAACGCGCGCAAACGGCATGGGAGCGCGCGATCGCTTCCCAGCCGGCACGGCAATGATCTTCGTGCATCCTCGTCCGATCATGCTGAACTACTGGATGAAGGATTGCTTCATCGACATGGACATGATCTTTGTCGATGGACAGGGCCGCGTGGCTGCGTTCTATGAGGCAACGCGCGAGCCGCTTCGAACGAAGTCCGAAACCGTGGAGCGTTACGAATCGCGACTCTACCGCTACTCCTCGCGACGCCCTGCGCAGTTTGTGATCGAGGTTCCGCCGGGATCTCTCAAGCGCATGAAGCCAGCGCTTGGCCAGCAGATCCAACTTGATTGGGCGTCGCTTGCGAAACGCGCAAAGTAGTGTTCGCACACGAACTCGTGTTACGGCTGTGCGCGGAGTGTCGGCGCGAGTTGACGCTCAAGTTCTGCGATGCGGGCTTCCGCTTGACGCCATCGAGCAACCGAGTACAGAAGCGCGACGAGCATAAGCACCCCGACGAACGCGGCAATGACTCGCGTCAGCCTTCGTCGCCATGCGCCACTCCGGATGTATCGTCGCGCTCGTGCAACTCCCGTAAGTGGCCGCGCATTCGTCAAGCGACCATCGCGAACACGCCGGAGATCTTCGAGAAGTTCCGTCGCGGATTGATATCGATCGGTTGGATCTTTCTCAAGCAGCTTCGCGACGACCGTGTCTACGCCGCCCGCGTACGAAGTATCGATACGCGCGAGCGACTGCGGAACAACCGTGCGAATGGTCGCCGCTGCAGACGGAATGGAAGTTCGGTCGATCGCATACGGAAGTTCGCCTGACAAGCACTCGTACAACATCACGCCGATGGAATAGAGATCGCTGCGCTGTTCGACCGCTCGGCCACCATCAAACTGCTCTGGGCTCATGTAGGGCACAGTTCCAACGAGTTGCTCCGTTCCTGCATGGCCAGGAAGCGACTGCGTGGGCGTATCGACGCGCGTGTCATCAAGAGCAGATGCAGAACTTTCTGGAAGCACGCCTGAGACGCCAAAGTCCAGGACCTTTGCTCTTCCGTTGGCGCTGACGAGAATGTTTGCTGGCTTGAGATCGCGATGCACCACCCCATTGGCGTGCGCATAGCCCACCGCAAGCACAATTTGTTCAAAGATGTCGAGCGTGCGCGCAAGTTGTGTCGCGACCTGAGCCGTTTGGAACGCGGACTTCTTCGACGCATGGATGGTCGATTCGCCCGATGATTCGCCCGACCATTTCGCCTTCGCCTCAGATGATCGCGCGACACACTCTCGCGACCACGCGACAAGCGTCTTACCCTCGACATATTCCATGACGAAATACGGGCGAACAGGCATACTTGTCGCGTCTGTTCCAGCTTCATACACCCTTGCGATGTTCGGGTGATCGAGCCTGCCAAGCAGTCGCACTTCGCGTCGAAATCGGGCGAGCGCGTTCGGATTCCATGAGCCCGTCCCGAGTACTTTGATCGCAACAATTCGGTCTGTCTCTGGCTGACGCGCCTTCAACACGACACCGCTCGCGCCCATTCCAATCACACCAAGGATGTCGTAGTTTCCAACGCGTTCCGGCACTGGAAGTTCAGCCGACTCGTGTTCTGCGTCAAGCACAGCTGCGATATCGACGAGTGGGCCCACTCCGACTGTGCCCTCGCGATCAAGTTCAAGCATGGATGCCAATTCGTCGCGTAACCCACGATCGGTCAGACTGGCAAGAAACACTTCAAGTTCGGGCCTCGCAAGATCGCGCGCACGCTCGAAGAGTTCGGACAAGACCTTGAACCGCTGTGCTTCGTCCATAGAAGTTCATTCAAGTCCCTAGAGGTTCATCGAAAGCCATCGAGGTTCATCGAAAGCCATCGAGGTTCATCGAAAGCCATCGA
>JASGCF010000051.1:8363-12346 GCA_030054275.1 Limnohabitans sp.
ATCGAAAGCCATCGAGGTTCATCGAAAGCCATCGAGGTTCATCGAAAGCCATCGAAGTTCGTGCAAGTCCACACACATGGGAGTGATCGACGCGGCTCGCACGCACAAGATCGACAAGGTTCGCAGCCCAATCCCTTCAGAGATGCACCATCGCGCTGTTAGAGCGATCCGAGCGCGCGTCAGGTACTCCGGCGAGCGTCACCTCGCGACTCACCGCGAATCTCTTTCGCAAGCCACGCCTTCGCCATGCGCCAGTCACCCTCGACGGTCGAAAGCGAGACACCCAGCACCACAGCGATCTCTTCGTGACTCAGACCACCGAAGATCTTCGCCTCAACCACGCGAGCCTTCCGCTCATCCAACTGTTCTAATTTGCGCAGTCCCTCTTCAATCGCCAAGACATCCACCTGCGCGATACCTAAGTCCGGCGCAGCCATTCCTGGGTCGATCGGGATGCCCGCCTTTCCGCCGCCACGCTTTTCGGCGTTCTTCGTTTCCGCATGATTGATGAGAACCTGCCGCATCGCCGTTGCAGCAACGGCCATGAAATGCGATCGACTTGCATAGGCCTCGGGGCTTGAACGAGCGATCTTGAGGAACGCTTCGTTGACGAGCGCCGTTGGTTGGAGCGTGTGTGAAGCGCGCTGGTGACGCATGTAACTTGCTGCGAGTGCGCGTAACTCGCCGTATACAACTTCGACAAGTTGCGGAGAGAGCGGAGTCGACTGGGGGTTCGGTTCGCCGGAGGCCATGCGCGAATGCTACCGAAGCGGGGCGAAAGACCCAAATCAACCGCGAAAAGCGGGCAAAGCCAAGGTTGATCGTGCATGCTGAGGCCCGCACTTTGATGCGGCACCACGCCGTGTCATGTGCTGGGTCATGCGCTGGCCGGCATGATCACACCGCGACACTCGCCGAACCCGATGCGCGGATGACCCTCACGCTCGCAGAAACCTCGCATGATGACCTCGTCACCATCCGCAAGGAACTTGCGTTCTGTCCCGTCACCCAATGTGATGGGCTCTGTGCCCCGCCATGTTCGCTCGAGAAGGCACCCGCGAGACTCCTTCGTCGGACCAGAAACTGTGCCCGAAGCGAGCAAATCGCCTACTTCCATGTTGCATCCATTCGATGCGTGATGGGCGAGCATTTGCGCAGGCGTCCAGAACATGTCGCGGAACGAACCGCGGGAAACAAGCGTCGGCGCAGTGCCCTTGTCGCGCATATCGCGGCTTGCGATGAGAACCTCGAGCGTGATGTCGACATTCGTTCCAAGCGGATCCGCGAGGTACGACAACACCTGCGGATCTTCCGCACTGCGTGGCGGACCCGGCACACGAAACGGCTCAAGCGCCTGCCGCAACACAACCCATGGTGACACCGTGGTTGCGAAGTTCTTCGCTAAAAACGGCCCGAGCGGTTGGTATTCCCACTTCTGAATATCTCGCGCAGACCAGTCGTTCACCAACACAAATCCGAAGATCCGGTTCCACGCATCCGCAACGGGAATCGTGTCACCGAGTTCATTGGCGCGGCCTACAAAGAATCCAACTTCAAGTTCATAGTCCATGAGTTTGGATGGACCGAATGTCGGTGGCCCATCATCACTCGCAACGGTTTGACCTTTGGGACGACGAATCGGTGCACCACTGGCAACGATTGAACTCGCGCGACCGTGATATCCAATCGGTACATGCTTCCAGTTTGGAAGGAGCGGATTCGTCGGCCGAAACATCGAGCCAACATTGGTGGCGTGAGAGAGCGACGCATAGAAATCGGTGTAGTCACCAACCACGAAAGGCGCTGTTGGCTCGCAGTCATTCGCATCGCGTAAGAGTCGTTCAACCTTTGTTCGCACAGGCGATCCATGTACGAGCATTGCAGCGATGTTCTCGCGCATCATGCTTTGTGCCAGCGGATCGAGTTCAGCGATTCCGTTGAGCCAACCCACATCAAGCGCCATCAAAAACTCATCGTTGGACGCGAGTTTCTTCACAAACAGGTCTGCGTCCAACGCATCGCGTAAGCACAGCACACGCTCACCGATGCGGACAGCAGGTCCATCTTCGACCACGCCAAGTGGAAGATTTTGCAGCGGAAAATCGCCTGACGCGTCGTTCGCAGATTCAACCCACGATCGCAACGCCGGATCGTTTGGGGAGAGAAGCATGGATGATGCAACATTCATGAGGCCACCTCTTCGTTTGCAGGAAGCAATCCAAGTGCACGCAAATCTGCCAATGGTTCATCGAAGGAACATGACCCAAATCCATGTGCAAATCGCTCGCGCGCTTCTGCGATTTCATCGAACTTCAGCGCGCGACGCCGCCACGCGAGCCCATGCGGTCCGAACTCAAATTGTCGTGCATCTTCTTCAACCAAGAGCGCCTCAATCTCGGTCTCGCTCATGGTGTCGTCTTGCCACAACAAGCATCCCGCAATGAAGACATTCAGGAATCCAAACTGCATGCAACCAACATCGGTCGCCATGTGACGACAGGGATGATGTAACCCTGCAGTCGCTTTGAAGGGCACTTCCGCTGCACGGCATACTTTGAGGAATCGCGCCACAAACTCTGGCGTCGGATGCGCCTCTGGAGTGAGGCCTCCCGTACGGATCTTCGCGCCGGCATCAAGTGACGCCATGGTCGTGATCAACCCGCGCGGATCGCTCCCTGCAGGCACCTCAAAGTAGGCGAAGATATCGTCTGGCACATACTCAAGCGCTCGATCGATCTCGTGTGCAGTGGCTGCCTTTGTTTCGATCGTGTCGATGCGCGCGCGACCATGCGCCCGACTGAACTCGCGATCTTCCATGCGCTCGTTGAAGCGCTCGATCCGCTCAAGATCTGCAACGATCTGACGGTCGGACGCATTCGCCACCAATACAGACATCGGCCACGGCTCATCGCCTTCGACATCGGCGGTCTTGGGAAGATGCGGGTCGGCCTCCTGTACGAACTCGGGAAACTGCGTCACCGGCACAATGAGCCGTGACAACATCCATGCATCATTCGAACGCCGATAGCGCGCAAAATTCGCGACCGTCGTACGCATGTCGAGTTTCGCTGGCGGGAAAAGACCGGCGTAATCGAGAACCGAATCTAAGAGCAACCGAACTGCGTGCATGAAAGTTCCTTCGTGCGCAACGCTTCACGCGCGGCGGGTCCGCGATTATGCCCGATTCCAACCAGTTCCGCAGCGCGTACGATGCGCCCCCGCCCTACGCGAGTACCGTCGCGAGTTGGGACGGTTCTTCTTGCAAAGTTCCATAGATCGACACAGGATCTCGCTATGCGCCTCAACCCGCTCACCTCGCGTTTGAATCGACCAGCAATGACGACACTGTGCATGAGGATTTCACACGGTCAGCCCAACGCAAGCCTTGCGTGTTCTGGGCTTCTGACTGCTGTGCTGGTGACATTTGCGGGCTGCGCTCAGAAACCAACGGAACCGCAGTGGAGTTCCACTGCACCGATCACTGCGCTGGATGCGAAGGAGCGCGCAAAGCGCATCTCGACGAGTGGTTGGATTGAAGAGGGCACACATGTGGTGGCCGTTCGCGAGGGAAAGGTCCAAAGCGATATCACGAAGGTCGCTGTGGACATCACTGGCGACACAGGTGGAACTCGACGGTTTGGCTATCGCTTTGAGTGGTACGACGCTGCGGGGATGCCAATCGGAACACCGACCACGGCAACGACAAGCGTCGCAATCAAAGTGCGCGAAACGATCACGCTGACTTCTGTGGCGCCATCCGCAACGGCTTCACAGTGGCGACTGGTACTTGTTGGAAAGTGAACAGGCTCACGAAAAGGCCAATGAACTGGCTCACGAACTAGCCAACGAACTGGCCAACGAACTGGCCGTTTGCTGGAGTCATGGGTGCGGTCATGGGTGCGGTCATGGGTGCGGTCATGGGTGCCTAGCTACGGTTCGACTTTCGCGACCTTGCTGTGCCTTGCTTTCAAACTGCAGAGCGC
>JASGCF010000395.1 GCA_030054275.1 Limnohabitans sp.
GTACCATGTGAAGACGCGGGCATCGAATGGCGCAACGAGTGCTGCAAGCGCCTCAGATACAGGCTTCCGCTAAGTTCGGGTAGAAACTCTTTTCGCATCTCTCAATCCCCCGAGCGCAAGCTTGGGGGATTTCTTTTGTGCTCGGTCGTTCGCTCAGTGTGAGTTCCGCGCATGCAGAACTTTCAATTCTTTCTGAAAGTTCGATTGCGCTATGCGCATCTGAACCCTACTCTTCGCTCATGTCCTCGAGCGCCCTCGATCGTCCCCCAAACGAATCTTCGTCGAGCAATATCTCCTCGACTTCACACGATCCAGTTCGAACTGCGCAAGATCGCTTCATCTCATTCTGGGGCGAGATGGGCACGCGTTGGGGCGTGCAGCGATCGATGGCCGAAGTGCACGCCCTGCTCTTCATCGCGGGTGAGCCACTTTCCGCCGAAGACATCATGGATCGCCTTGCCATCTCGCGCGGCAGCGTTTCAACCACGCTCAAACAACTGGTGGACTGGGGTTTGGTGCAGCGAGTCAAGAGCCGTGAACGCAACGATCGCCGCGAGTTTCATCAAGCCGAGCAAGATGTTTGGAAACTCTTCTACACGATTCTTCGCGCGCGCAAGCGCAGAGAGTTTGATCCACTGCTTGAGGAACTTGGTGGATGCAAAGTCGCGACTTCGAAGGGCAGCAAGTCCTCCACGCGCGGAAAGACGCCAGCGGATGATCGGGTGAAGTCGCACGACCAGAAGATCGAAGAACTGTTGGCACTTTGCGTGTTCTTCGACGGGCTCGCAAATACGATTTCAAAATCTGGCAAGGGTATTGAGCGCGCGTCGAAGGTTCTGTCGCGCTTGCTTGGAGGCCCGCGATGACTCCTGCAATTTCAATGGCGCCGATTGCGTCGACCTCGCAGACGGCAGCGTCTACAGGTAATCATCAGGTAGATCACCACGACGCAACCATCGTGACTGTGCGCTGGCGCATGGGTGATGGGCGCAAGCTCGTCGCGTGTGTCGAGCGGGTTGCTCACGACTTGCCAAGTCGTGAGTGCATGCCAAAGAGCGCGAATTCCTACAGCGAAAATGCCTGCGGCGAGCAATACGAACTCGTTCTGCGAACCGAGTTGCCGACGGCTTCACGAACTGAAGTTTGCTCGGGGCGTCCTCAAGATCGTCCGACGATCGATCGCATACCCGTCACACTTCATCGGTCGCACACCGCTGGTGGCGCGTGTGAACTACGGTTCGATACGCAGGGCATCGACGACGGCATCCCTCTCGTGTCGCTTCATCTTGCGATGCTCAACAACGGTGACACGGTTGTGCTGAGCGACATTCCTGCAAAACTTGGACTGCTTGGCGGCACCTATGTGCTTGATGGGGTGACACACTTCGACGCTCTTGCATGAGTTCTGTTGCATGAGTTGCGCTGTCGCGATGTGTTTAGCCTGCGCCTTCATCGTAAAGTTGTGAGCAACGCGTTACGGAAACTTCGCCGGCGTCTTGCGTTCCTTCTCGATTGCAACCACCGTGTTGGTTTCGGTACGCAGTTCGCCCACAACTTTGGCATGTAACTCATACAACGGCTGCTTCGCGGCCGCGATTTCTTCGTGCGCGCGCTCGCCCTTGATCGCAAGCATCACTCCGCCGATTCGAAGCAATGGAATCGAAAGGAGTGCCAAATCGGACAGCGCAGAGACAGCCCGCGATGTCGCAACATCGAAGGACTCGCGCATGGCTGTTCGCGCTGCTGCTTCAGCGCGAGACTGCACCACTGTCACATTGCGAAGCCCGAGCGCACGCACGACGGCCTCAAGAAAGCGCGCCTTCTTTGCTGTGGATTCGATGAGCGTCCACGCGATGTCTGGACGCGTGATCGCCAGCGGAATCGCAGGAAGTCCGCCGCCCGAGCCGATGTCGACGCCGCGGGTCGCGTCCTCAAGTGATGCGAGTGGTGCGAGCAGCGTGAGGCTATCGATGACATGCCGTGACCACGCACTTGCCGCATCAATCCGCGTGAGATTGATCTTCTCGTTCGTGACGAACAGCATGCCCAAATAGCGCGCGAGAAGCGCTTCCTCATCGGGCAAGACCTCAATTCCAAGACGCGCCAACTGTGCGCGTGCTGCATCGTCACATGGAATTGGTGCAGGTTCTGGATCGAACGCCAACCAACCAGCAAGCACTGCTTCGCGTTCTTGGTCAGAGGCAGACGACGAACGAGCTCGATCACGAGACATCAAACGGATCCTTCTCTCCGCCAAGCGGCGGGCGAACACCAATAGCAACCAAGAGCCCGATCAAGATCCAACTCGCCACCAAGCTGCTGCCTCCGTAACTGACGAATGGCAGCGTGACTCCTGTAATCGGCAACAGCCCGATCGTCATTCCAACATTGACACATGTTTGCGCGAAGAGCAGCGCGCCGATACCAACCACGGTGAGTTTGGTGAATCCGTCGCGTGCGAAGAGTCCGGTGGCGAGTGCGCTTGCTCCAAGGATTCCGTGCAACATGAGAACGCCGATCCCGCCGACAAGCCCGTATCGACACGCAACAACGGCGAACACCATGTCGTTGTGTTCTTCAGGGAGGGCGTTGTGCCGAATAAGAGCGCGCGCGTGATCGCTTTCGTGACCTGTCAATCCACCGGCTCCGACAAGTCGCATCGCGCGCCAACCTTGAAATCCAATATCCCGCTCAAATCGCGTGTCACCTTTGACCTGCGCCACAATCGCATCGATCCGCGCGCGTTGATACGGCCTCAGTACGCCGAAATAGGCAACAGGCGCAAACAGCGCGACACCTACAAGTACCGGCACGAGATGCCTCCATCGAGCG
>JASGCF010000396.1 GCA_030054275.1 Limnohabitans sp.
GCCTCTGCAACGCCTTTGAAAAGCGCGCCAAGTAAGCGCGCACTCGAACACTTCGCGCGCACAAACTCATCCAGCCGTTCTCCTGCGATGAACTCCATCGCAAACCACGGCTCGCCGGTTGTCGCAATCCCGCTCTCATAAAGCGTCACGATGCTTGGGTGGCGCATCTTCGCAACGACTTCGACCTCGCGCTCAAATCGAAGCCGCTGTTTGTCGCTCGCAAATTTGCCGCCAAGCAACATCTTCACTGCACAAGGACGGCGTGTCGCAATCTGCTCTGCATGAAATACAGCCCCCTGACCACCACGATGAATCTCGGTACCAAGTTGATAGCCACGAATAGGCCCGTCATCTCCCGACGCGACCGGCACTCGTTGAGATGTCGTTGCTGAAACACTCGCAACAGTTTTGAACTCGCCAAGAAACGCGTCTGCTTCGCCAAGTTCCCGCTCGAGTTCTTGCAACGCGTTTGCGCAATCCGTACACACCACGACATGCGCTTCGAGTCGTTCGTCCGCGACAACATCGCGATCGAACTTCGAAACAGCGAGTACTTCCAACGCTTCTCGAGCAAATCGGCCACAACCGATGGGATGCGATGCGCCGCGGGTCGACTCATCGTCATCGGACACGGCACGGTGAAGCGGCGCACTGCCATCGGAGGCCCGATGTGGAGTTCGATCGAACTCGTCGCGTGCGCTACTCACGCCTCAAGCCCAGCAGACGGCCGACGCCCTGTGGATTCCCAGTCGCCAGGCGACTCCTCGTATTCGTTCTCAAGTCGTTGCACGATATCTCGCAACTTCGCAGCGACACGACTCTTCGCGAGATAGACATCGTGCGCGCTCATGCCAAGTTCCGTCGCCACTTGCTGGGTGGTCATCCCGTGATAGACCAACATTTCGAACGCTTTGACCGTTTTCGGATCGGTCTTCGAGCGCGTGCGCAATTCGTCAAGCGCTTCACGAAGAACAGCCTGCCTTCGCTCTGCTTCGTACGCGGCTGTCACGCTGCGTTCGTCATCCAAATCGATCATCGCGCTCTCACCGCGCTCGATGCGCTGCACACCCTTCCGGCGCTTCTGATCCAACATGCGATACCGCGCGATGGTGACCAACCACGCGCCCAATCGCCCGCGCGTTCGGTCGTACTTCCCTTCGCGATACTCCTCGACAAAACGAACAATCGTCTCTTGTGCGATCTCTGCTGCGTCGTTGTCCTTGAGACCGCAGTTTCGCGCGAACCCAACAAGAATCGGCCGATAGCGCCGATCAAACATCTCCCACGCAGCAGCATTCTTCGGGTCGAAGAGTGCGGTCAAGAGCGCTGTAGTGGTTCGATCAAGATCCATAATGAAATCCTACCATCGCGCCCTGTGCCCTCGAACCGCTGAAGATCTCGGGGAAATCTGCGGTCTATGAGATGGATCCGATGTTTATCACGCATCGGTCCCACGAAGCGACTGCGTGATGGACGCCTCGTGTACACGCATGGAAAGTACATCAAGCGCTTGCTTGGCGCGATGAAACTGGTCCGCATCCACCGAGCGTGGATCGCGTGTTGCCTGCTCGCACAGTTCGCGGACTCGGCGCATTGCATCTTCAAGTTCTTCGACATACCCCGTTTGAAGTCGCCCGCGAGTACGCGAGAGCGCCTCTGCGATCCACTTGAGATCAAGCTCCGCATGCACCCGAAGATCAATGATGCGATGCAGCGTCATATCTTCGCGCGCATGCTCGACGCTTTCCCGTTCGATGCGCGCGACCTCTTCTTCGGTCAAGCCAAAACTCGGAACCACTTGAATCGATGCCTGTTGACCACTGCGCTTCTCGCGGGCCGTCACTGAGAGTACGCCATTGTGGTCCACCGAAAAGCGCACATCGATTTGCGGTATGCCAGCAGGCATCGGCGGAATGCCGCGCAAATCAAATGTTCCGAGTGACCGACAATGCTCGACCAATTCGCGCTCGCCCTGCACGACATGAAGACGGACGCTCGTTTGCCCATCTTTCGATGTTGAGAAATGCTCGTGTGCTGTTGCTGGTACCGCCGTGTTGCGCATCAAGAGTTTCGCAACAGCACCACCGACGGTCTCAAGACCGAGTGACAACGGAATCACATCGAGAAGTAGAAGATCCTTGCGCTCGCCTGCAACGATCGCGCCTTGCATTGCAGCTCCAAGTGCAACGACGCGATCTGGATCGATGGCTGTGTATGGTTCTTTCGCGAAGAACGATTGAACCGCAGTGCGCACCGCAGCGAGTCGCGTAGACCCACCAACCAAGACAACGCGGTCAATTTCATCGGTTCGTGTGGATGCATCGCGCAACGCACGCGTGCACGCAGCAAGTGTCCGTGCGATGAGCGGCGCTGCTGCGAGGGCCAAGTCGTCTTGCGTACATTCGAAGACACGCACGCCATCGTGAAGCTCCACCGACACCGTGACCGACGCCTTGGCTTCAAGCGCAATTTTCGCCTGTTCCGCAGCAATCACGAGCCTCTCGCGTTCTACAAGATCGCGTGCAAAAATGCCCTGAGCGCGCCACAACTCGACCAACGCGCGATCAATGTCATCGCCACCAAGGGCCGTATCTCCAGCCGTCGCGAGCACCTGAAAACAATCGGCGCCAGCTCCGACATCTTCACGAGGAACGATGTCGAGGACCGTGATATCGAAGGTTCCACCACCGAAGTCGTAGACCGCAATGCGTTCCGCTCGACGCGATTGGCCAATTCCGTAAGCCAACGCTGCGGCCGTTGGTTCGTTGACAATCCGAACTGCGTCAAGTCCAGCAAGCCGAGCCGCATCGCGCGTTGCTTGACGCTGTGCA
>JASGCF010000052.1 GCA_030054275.1 Limnohabitans sp.
CGCGGCCTTCGACTTTCTCAAGGCATGCGGTGAGATGCGCAAGACGCGCGCGCTCTGTGTCGGAAACCTCAGCGAGCGCCGTCGCGAGCGCGGCTTCCGCTTCGACAGACAACTGTGCAGGCATGCGTCGACCGCGACGACGGCTGTCGGCCACCGCGTTGCGGGCGATGGTCATCGCCCATGGAAGAAACGGCCGCGTGCCGTCGTACTGGTCGAAGTGCTCGAGAATCGACAGTGCGACCTCCTGCAGGACCTCGTCACGAACCGTGCGATCGCCCACGAGCGCGTGGATGTACGCAGACACTGTCGGCTGCGCCTGCGTCCAAAGGGTGAAGGCCTGTCGGGTTCGTTCGTCCATCGGGGATTCCGGCCCCGGGCAGCCTCGCGCGAGGCCCCGGTTCAGGAATTACGCCCGAGGTCGGAGATCATGACAGGCGAAGGTGAGATTTCCGCAGAACCGCCGGCGCAGAACCGTGCCGCGCAGCGACCCGCTTGTTCCCGCTCGTACCCGCGAGCCACGCGGCACCACGGACTTTCGCCGTAACGCCCTGCGCACGAGTTGCTTCTGTGAGTCAATCACGGTGCCGGGCAAGTACCCGCTCTTACCCGCTTGTACCCGCCAATCACCCGGCACCGTTCATCGCAGAACCGTGCCGCGCAGCGACCCGCTTGTTCCCGCTCGTACCCGCGAGCGACCCGGCACCGCGGACTTTCGCCGTAACGCCCTGCGCACGAGTTGCTTCTGTGAGTCAATCACGGTGCCGGGCAAGTACCCGCTCGTACTCGCTTGTACCCGCCAATCACCCGGCACCGTTCATATAGGGTCTACAAGTCGTTCAAACCGGGTTTCGCGCGACACGGAAACCGACGTTGTCGGCGCCCATAACGCCGGGCGTGATGCCGATACGGCGGGAGGCACGCAGGGAACCGTTGACGATGTTCCACGAGCCGCCGCGCAGCACGCGAGACGCACCAGTCGCCGGCCCGGACGGGTTCGTCGACGGGCTCGACGCGTAGTAGGTCGCTGAGTACCAATCGTTCATCCACTCCAACACATTGCCCGACATGTCGTGCAGGCCAAGCGCGTTCGCGGCCTTTCCGCCGACCGGGCGGGGCTGACCAAAGGAGTTCGAGCCGAACCACGCGATGTTCCCAACCTGTGTGTCGTCATTCGTCCCGTTCGGGAACCCAGGCATCGAGTGGAACGCGGTCGTCGTGCCGGCGCGGTACGCGAACTCCCACTCGGCCTCGGTCGGAAGGCGCAGACCCGTGCCCGAGAGGAAGCCTTGGATCATGTTCCACGACACCCCCTCGACCGGGCGGAGCGGCACCTGCGCTGCTGGCACCTCTGCACTCGCGCTCTGGAAACCCGACGGATTCGAACCCATCTTCGCCGTCCACTGCGCCTGCGTGACCTCGTAGCGACCGATGTAGAACGCGTTCGTCAAGGTCACCGAGTGCGTCGGGTTCTCTGACGGATCGCATGCGAACGCGTTCGACGCCGAGCAACCCATGATGAAGGTACCCGGTGGGATCAGCACCATCTCGATGTTCGTCCCGTTGTCACGGACACGCCACGGAAGGCCCGTCGCAACGATGGCGTTGCGCAGCGTGGCGCTGGTGACGACAAATGGGTTCGGGTCCTGCTCAAGCACCGTGTACCACGGGTTCGTGTAGGTGAATCCGTTCGGCAAGTTCGCGCTGCCATCCGCACCCGTGACTGAGACCGTCTTTGCACCCGCCGTTCTCGCAGGAGTCACGGCCGAAACCGTGGTCGGAGAGAGCGCCACAACATTCGTCGCGGCAGCCCCGCCGATGGTCACGCCCGTTACTGCGGAGAGATTCGTCCCAGTGATCGTGACGCGCGTTCCGCCCGCCAACGGGCCAGAATTTGGCGAAAGATTGGCGACGGACGGAGGCGCCGCGTCGCACGCACCCCACGAGGTGAGCAGCATGGAAAGATCGCTCGCGCCGACCGAGCCGTCGCCATCGAGGTCGAACGATGCGTTGTTCGTACCCCACGCGGCGAGAAGCCCCGACAGGTCCGCTGCACCCGAACTGCCATCGCCATCGAGATCCGCAGCGCAGGTGTAAGGAACGACCGCCATCGTGTGTGAGCCCCCACCCGCGATCGAACTGACGGTTCCGAGCGAGGCGGGCACATTCGACTGCCCGTTCAGACTGGCCCCCCAACAGACAACCGCACCGTCCGCCTTGAGCGCGATCGTGTGCCCATCACCAGCCGCGATCGCTTTGACAGTACCGAGCGTCGACGGTGGCACCACGCACTGGCTGAAGAAGTTCGATCCCCAGCAGACGACATTTCCATTCGACCGCAGCGCGACCGTGTGGGCATCGCCCGCCGCAATCGCGGTGACCGTACTCAGCGAGACGGGCACATTGCACTGACCGCTCGTGTTGCTGCCCCAGCATGCGACTGTGCCGTCTGGCCTCAGCGCAGCACTGTGAAAGCCCCCGCCCGCAATCGCTGCGACCGGACCGAGAGAGCTCGGCACATTGCACTGGCCAGAAGTGTTCTGCCCCCAGCACACAACTGTTCCGCCGGCCGTGATGGCCATCGAATGGAAGGCACCCGCCGAGATCGCCGTGGCCCACGCGAGATTCACCGGAGTGTTGCATTGCCCGTAGAGATTGCCGCCCCAGCAGCCGATCACGCCGCCTGAAGTGAGCGCAACACTGTGTTCTTGGCCCGCAGCGATCGCGATGACACCCGAGAGAAGATCAGGCACGGTGCATTGACCTTCGTCATCCAATCCCCAACATGCGACCGTTCCATCGGGCTTGAGTGCAACCGAATGCGCATCGCCGGCCGTGATCACCGCCACTGCACCGAGTGATGCGGGCACAGAGCGCTGACCCTCGATGTTCCGACCCCAACTCACAACCCGCCCGTCCGGCTTGAAGTCGAGCGTGAACTGCGCGGTGCCCGTTGCACCGCCGTATCCACCGACGCGAATGTAGACAGGCCCTGCCGACACCGGCAGTCCATCGATCTTCGACTGGAAGCCGGGGCCAGTTGGCGCACAGCCGTCGTCGTCGCAGGCGATGCGCGTGAGCGCGCTGCAACTCCCTTGGTAAACCACGACGGAAGTATCGAAATTGGAGGTGCAGAAGTGCAACGACATGCGCCCCGCCGTGGGCGCGTCGTACACCCACCATGCATCCTTCGTCGTCGGCAACCAGTTGAGGAATTGGCACTCACCTGCCGCAGGCGCATTCGCAGACGCTGTCATCGTTGCGGTATTCACCGCATCGTTCAGGCCAAGTCGCGCTTCAAGCGCAGTCTTGCACTCGTCACCCAAAACCCCGAGAGGAAGAAACCCGAGCACGGGGGCGGCGGTCGCGGGCGTCAGGGAGAGGCTGCCCAGAAGCAGGGCCAGCACGCGAGGAGCAATGTGGGCGCAGTTCATACCCACCGTGAACAGGATGCAGCGCGCGAATTCCTAGCACAAACTTGCGCTTTCGTAAGAATTGCACAATCGTGCATTCTGAACGAGACCCACCTTGGAAACACCGGATCGCGCGGGGCGCATCGAAGTCACCACGCGGTCACCACGCGGGTGCCACGCAGAACACCGCGCAAAACGCTGCGATACCGTCGCTTACGGCTCGACGCGCGGCACACCGTTCTGCTGGTGCCGATACTTCGAGATCGTTTCATAGGCCACCTTCCGCGTGCGGTTGATGCCGCCAAGCGGCGCCTGTTCCGGCAGCGCGTGCCACGGCGTGAAGGAGAGATTCTCGGCAACCTTGAGGTCGAGTCCGGTCGAGAGATCCTGCTTCGGAATGCGCAGCATCGCCACGCGCACGAACGGCGCCTCCGACTCCTGCCACTCGACAAGCGCGTCCTCGACCGGCTGCTTCACCGGATCAAGTTGACGCTGCACAAGGAACTCGAACACCACCTCTTCCGCTCCGATCTGCGCAACCATCGCCTGACGCAAGTACTCCTGATTCAGTTCGATCTTCGCCGGCTTCTCCGGCGTCGCCATCGGTCGTGCAGAGAACTTCATCGCACCCGGCCCAAGCCGATACGGCGTCTGGCTGAAATACCTCGCCTGCAGCGGATTCCAGAACGGTCCGCCGTTCAGGCCCTCGATCGCCTTCAGCGCCTTTGGACTGATCTTGAAGAAGACTTCGCTCGCCTTGAGTCCCTCGACGCGCGCGGTGTGGAACGCCGTGTAATCCGAGACGTTGCTCGAAAGGAACGTCGGATAGTTGATCATTACGAAGTCTTGCGTCGTCGCGTCGCGCTCGTCTTCGAGCACCTTCGCGCCCGGCACGCCCAGCACCTTGATCGCCATACCGTGCGCCTGCTTCACGGTGTCCGAGTTGACCTCGGTACCGCTTGCCGAGAAACGCACCATCGCGTCGTAGGTTTTCGGCGATGCGAAAATGCCGTGGCGCAACTCGCTCGGAAGATTGCCAAGCACCTCGAACTTCGCCTCGACAAGGCCGTGCGTCTTCGGGTGCGCGTCGCGGCGCACCTCGGTGCCTGTCGGATACTGGATGCGCATACGCGCCATCGTCTCGTCAATGAACTCGCTGATCAGCGCACTCTCATTCGGCAGCACGCGCTCCTCGCCAAGCGCGAGCGGCGGCACCGGCATCGCGTAACTCTCGGGATACATGTTGTTGAAGAAGAAGACATCGCGCCATGCCTCGACCGGCTCCTTCGGCCCGCCGTACGGCGTGATCTGCGCAGGCTCGGTTGGAATCGACTTCAGGTACTCGATGATCGCCCAGCGTTCGTCGTCGGTGAGCAGTCGTCCGATCACGCCAGCGCCGCGCGGGCCCGTCTCGAACGAGTGGCCCATGTTCGAGTTGCCGATCTTCGTCGTATCGAAGAGGAACTTGCCCGACGCGCCGGTCGTGTCGACGCCAACTTTCACTGGATCGAAGTCGCGTCCGATCATGAATTGCTTCGGGCGCTCGCCCGCGGGCAGCAGCAGGTCATAGAGGCTCGGCACCGAGCCGTTGTGGAGGAACGGCGGCGTCGCCCACACACCATCGCGCGGACCCGCCTTGTACGAGGCTTGCGTCGGCGGCTCTTCCCATGCGAAGCGATAGCCGTGCGCGTCGACGAGTTCCTCTGGCGTCAGACCAGCCGTCTTCGCTGCGCGTGCGATCGTCTCATCGTGCGCGACCCCGAGGATCGCCGCCGACGGCGCGAGGGCCGCGCCCTTGAACGGGCCCTTCATGTATGGCGCGAGCGAGCCAGTGAGGAAGTCAGGCTGCGGGTTGAATGATGGCGTGCGGAACTGCTGCGCGTCGGTGCCGACGTATGCCTCGGGGACGAGCGCGTTCTCGATAAAGCGCTTGCCATCGACCTTTGGCGTGCTCCAGCGATGCGGGAATGTCGAGTGGCACTGCGAGCAGTTCTCGACGAAGAGTTCGCGGCCGTGCGCAGCCTTCTTGCGATCGATCGCGCCGAAGACCTCTTCTGGCCACTTCGGCGGAGCAAGCCGACGGAGCAAGTCCTCAATCTTCAGTTGTCCGCGCAGATCCATCGTCGACTCGAACAGCCCGTCCTCGGGCGTCTTCGACGAGAGATCGGCGCGGATGAAGACACCGAGTGATTCGGTTGCATTGCGGACGAGCGGATCTGATGCGACGCCGCTCCACTGGACCCACGCCGACTGCGGCGCGTTCCATAGAAACGGCGGCTTTGCCGGTGCGAGCGCAGCCATCCAGTTCTCTGTCATACCAGTCGCGCCTGCAACTGCACGGTTGTGGATGAGCGTGAGCGCATCCATGCGACCGGGGCCGCTTGGGGTAGTCATCGCAGCATCACGGGTGATGTACCGGTTCACCGCAGCGGCCGCCTCATCGAGCGTCGTCTGCAGCGTCTTGCGCGCCTCATCGCCCACGATCTTCATGCGGGCGGCAGTGCGATCGAACTTCGCAGCATCACGCTTCGTCGCGGCGAGCGAATCGCTCAGCGCGGTAATGTATCCCGCGAAATCAAACGCGTGATTCGAGCCACCCTCAATGCGGATGCGCTTCCCTTGGAAGCTGAGTTCCGACGAGTGGCACGCCGAACACGTGAGCCCAAACCACTCGCCTTTCCAGCGCCCCGAAGGCACCGTCGTCTTCACGAGGCCGATCGCAAGACCATCAGGATTTGTTCGTGGATCGGCAGGCGCGGTGACGAGGCCGAACTTGTTGGAGATCTCGTCGGCGCGAAAGAGATTCGTGTTGCCCGCCTGCTCAAGTGCGACAAAGAGGTCGTACGGCATCACGGCCGAGCCCTGCGACGTCCGGTGGTACGCGGCGCGATCCTCCTCACTCCAACCTTGATCGAGAAAGATCACCTTCGACGCGGACGACTGTTCCGTCGCGGACAAGGATGTCGACGGCGCGGTATCCGGTGCACGGAAGCCAAGCAGCGCCGAACCAAACACGGCGAGCGCGCCAACACCACCGACAACATGAAGCACGCAACGAGAGAGATTGAAGTGCATCAACGGACGGTAACAGATTCGAGTACACACGCATGCTGCGTTGGGATCGCCACTTGTTACGCTTCGCTAAGCCCCCCCGCGTCACACATGTCTGCGTGACGCGTCGACCTGAAGGAGATCGTCACCCATGTGCACTCGTGCTTTCTCGTTCGCTGCGGCGGTATCGATGTTCCTCATCCTCGCGGCATCGGAACCGAATCTGCATGCAGCGAAGATCTCGCTGCAAGCGCAAGTGCCGCCGCCCCCCGCACTTGGAGAGAACACGGCAGAAGAGGGGCGCGTTCGAACGAAGCCCACGGCGGTTGGTTTCTACAACGCGCTCGCTGTGGAGCGGCTTCCGATCGATGGCGCCGCGCTTCCACTCGATCGCTTCACGAGTGCCGACACTTCGAGCGTCGCCCGCTTGAAGGACGGGCGCATCGTCGTGGCCTACCAAGGTTTCCCTGCCGGCGACAAGCGCGAATTCAATCGCACGGCCGTGCGCTTCTCGAACGACGAGGGACGCACATGGACCGACGCCGCGCCGGTCGTCATCGATGGGCTCGACGCATCGCTTGCGCCGCCGTTCGATCCAGCGCTCGTCGCGCTTCCCGATGGCCGCGTGCGACTCTACTTCATTTCGTATGTGGTGCGCGGGCTCACGCCCGGCACACCGCCGACCGCGACCGCGGTGTACTCAGCGATCTCGACTGATGGCGTCCGCTACATATTCGAACCCGGCATGCGTTTCACCGTCGACGGGCGCGTCGTTCTCGATGCAGCGGCCGCGCTGCACAACGGCGTCTTCCACATTGTTGTGCCAGACAACGGCACCGCGGCGGAGTTCATCGCACGACGCAAGAGTGGCGAAGCGCAACCGGGCGGCAATGGCTACCACGCGATCAGCAAAGATGGCCTTGTGTTTGAGCGTGTGGACGATCTCAAGTTGCCGTCGAGAAGCAATCGCTGGTGGGGCAATCTGCTGAGTGATGGAAGTACGCTCTTCTTCTTCGGCACCGGCCCGGGACCGTGGCCGCTTGCGAGCGCGGACGGCATGCAGTGGAAGGTCGCCGCGAAACCGATCGCGATGCCGGGCGTTGATCCGGCGGTGCTTCGTTCGCGTGATGGCGGGCTCCTTGTGATTGCCACGAAAGAGCCGCTTCCGAAGACGACGCCCGAATCAGAGTCGGCGAACGCGCCTGCTTCCGCTGCGAACTCTGACACCCACACCCCACGCACCGAGTAGTGGATGCGCACTTCGCCGTTCATCTTCGCGTTTCTTGGCGGCGCGATGACCGCTGGCGTAGCCCTTGCGGACACTGGCGATCCGTTTCCTCTGCAGCAGTTACACGAGACATTTCGCCTTCATCCCGACGCAACGGATGAAGCGCGGTGGAGGCGATTGTCGCGCGCCTGCATCGGCTTTGATGTCATGCCGGGCTACGAGTCGATCTTCGCTGACACGCTCGCAGACGGCCTTGAGAAGGGCCTGCGCACCGATCTCTACGCTGCGTTCGTCTGGCAAGCTGCGTCAGACACGCTTCCGGGAAAGCAATCGACCATTGGCGCTGGACGCGTGAATCTCCGCGCGGACGCGCTTCTCTTTCGCAACGAAGGCGAGGGCATGGGGCGCTTCACGGCGCAAGTGCATCTCAATGGCGTGTGGCCGAACCTCTCCGACTCGATCGCAGCTTCAACCGGATCGATTTCTGATCTCGACGAACTGCAATCGCGCCATGCGTCCTCGCTCTCGCGCATCGGATACACGCAGAGCTTTCTCGACGATCACCTGATGTTGAGCGCGGGCAAGATCAATCCGAACGATTATGTCCTCACGAATATCTTCGCGAACGACGAATCGAGACAGTTCCTCGCGCAGCCATTCGATGGCAACAGCACTTGGCCCGTGTCGTTCCAAGATCACTCGATGGGCGTGGGGCTTCTCTCGCTTCCCACCGACTGGTGCTTCCTGAACGGCTTCGTCGCCGATGCGGCCGGCACGCAGTCGGCGTGGCTTGGCGATGAATTCGGCGGCGGTTACGCGGTGTCGGGCGAGTTTGGATTGCTTGCCCAATTCGAAGGGCTTCCGGCGCGACTGAGTTTCGCGTGGTGCGGTACCGATGCCAATGCGGAGACGGTTGCCGACAACGACTCAGGTAACGGGCTGTGGGGCAACGCCTACGGCTCGATCGCGCAGGTGCTCTTGCAACCGAAGTTCGCGCTGTGGGCGCAGTGGTCGGCGTGCGACGCGTCGGTCGCGAGCAACGCGACGCAGGAAGTGAGCATCGGGACGACGATCGACGATTGCTTTGGGCGCGAGGGCGACGGACTCGGCGCCGCGATCGGCTGGTCGAAGCCGAAGGACGCGGGTTCAGCGGATGACCTCGATGATCAAGTCCTGCTTGAGTGCTTCTACCGACTCGAAGTTGTGAAGGGCGTGCAGATCTCGCTCGACGGACAAATACTCATGCCCTGCGCGAATCCCGGCGTCGATGACCCAACAGTCGTTGGCTCGGTGCGCGCGATGTGGGAATTCTAGTTTGCACGCGGCGCGTTGATTCAAACCGTGATTCAAACCGTGCCGCGCAGTTACCCGCTCGTACCCGCTCGTACCCGGCACGCACCCGACACCAGACTGGGCCAGCAGAGCCCCAGGTGGGGCACAGAGACACACGGCCCCGCCGCGGTGCCAGGCACGCACCCGCTCGTACCCGTTCGTACCCGCGAGCTACCCGGCACCGGACCGGAATCCGAGCAAAAGACAACCCGCGCGGGTCGACCCAGCGTCCCGCGCTCCCTCGACCCTCGTTTCTTGCACGAAACACTTCGCGTACAGCGTGCAGCGCGCTGCACTCGTCGCAGATCACCCCTACCTCAAAACCCCCGCGTCACCACTCCCGCGTCACCACTCCCGCGTCACCACCCCCGCCTCACCACTCTGGTCCACCCGAATAGCGGCCGTAAACATCCGCCATCGCCTGCACCTGCTCACCGAGCGTGCAGCGCACGAGGCTTGCGGCGACAAGCGCGGGCATCACATTCTCGCCCTTACGCGACGCGGTGCGAATCGCGTCGAGCGCGTTCTTCACATCGAGCGACGAACGCGCGGCGCGCATCTTCGCGAGACGCCCGTTCTGTTCGGTTTCGACCGTGTGCGGAATCTCGAGGATGTCGACCTGCTTCTCTTCGTTGCCCTCGGGGTACGCGTTCACACCAACGACGATGCGGTCGCCCGCTTCCATCTCTTGGCCGAAGCGGTAGCTCGCCTCCGCGATCGAGCGGCGGAAGTAACCCTTATGCACGCCCGACACGACGCCGCCCATGTCATCAATCTCCTTGATGATCGCGTTGGCGTCCCGCTCCATCTGATCCGTGAGCGCTTCCACAAACCACGAGCCGCCGAGCGGATCGACCGTGCGGTGCACACCCGATTCGTGCGCGATGATCTGTTGTGTGCGCAGCGCAACGCGCACGGCCTGTTCGGTTGGAAGACCCAGAGTCTCGTCCATCGAGTCGGTGTGGAGGCTCTGGCAACCGCCGAGCACACCCGCCATCGCCTGCAACGCCACGCGCACGATGTTGTTGAGCGGCTGCTGCTCAGTGAGCGAACAACCCGCGGTCTGCACATGCGTGCGCATCAAGAGCGAACGCTCGTTCTTCGCGCCGTAACGCTCCTTCATCGCCTTCGCCCAAATGCGGCGGGCGGCGCGCAACTTGCAGATCTCTTCGAAGAACTCGTTATGGCTGTTGAAGAAGAACGAAAGCCGCGGCGCGAAGCCGTCGACATCGAGCCCGCGCTTGATGCACTCCTCGACATATTCCATGCCGTCGCGCAGCGTGAACGCCAGTTCTTGCGTCGCGCTCGAGCCAGCCTCGCGGATGTGGTAGCCCGAGATCGACACCGAATTCCACTTCGGGAGGCGCTGCGCTGCAAACTCGATCGTGTCGACCACGAGCTTCACATGCGGCTCGGGCGGATAGATGAACTCGTTCTGCGCGTGGAACTCCTTGAGGATGTCGTTCTGGAGCGTCCCGCCAAGCGCGGTCCACGGAATGTCGCGCTCCTTCGCATGCGCGAGATACATGCCCCAAATCACGGCCGCCGGCGCATTGATCGTCTGCGACACCGTCACCTCGCCGATCGGAATGTCGGCGTAGAGACGATGCATATCTTCAATCGAACTGATCGCAACACCGCAGCGGCCCACTTCGCCCGCCGAAAGCGCGTCGTCCGAGTCACGACCCATCAGCGTGGGCAGATCGAACGCCGTCGAAAGCCCAGTATTCGCCTTCGTGCCCTTCGCGTTGTTCAGGAGGTACTTGAAGCGCTGGTTGGTGTCGTCGGCCGAGCCGAAGCCCGCAAACTGCCGCATGGTCCAGAGTCGCGAGCGGTACATCGTCTTATGAACACCGCGCGTGAACGGGTACTGCCCCGCCTCGCCGATGCGCGGGTGCGCACGGGTCGGATCGGCCGGATCGTGCGTCAGCACGGTGTCGGGGCCGTAGCGCTCGCCGACGACATAGCCGGAAAGCGTCACGGTCTCGGGGTCGACTTTGTCCGTGTTCGATGCGTGTGGAGCGGTCGTCGGATGGGCGGTGCTCATGTCGTTTCGCCTGCGTCTCGAATGGTCCACCCGCGCACACTTGGCAGCGGATGAGCCCGAAAGAATAGCACGGACAACGCACATTCCCGCACCGCTTTCCGCAGCGAGAGGACGCAACTTCTGCGCCGGATAACCGCAGCCCTCGATCGAATTCGTCATAATGCGCGAATGATCGACGGACTTGATGAGGGAGAGACTCTGCCGCCACCAGCGACCGACGGTTTGAGTGCCACGATTTCATTCGACGCGAACGAAATGACCTGCGCTTCGCTTGAACTGAATGGTGTCGCATGCGCGCGCAGCATTCTCATCGAGGCGCACACGCGACTCGCAGGGACACATCTTGCGCTCTCCGTTGAAGGGCACCCCGCGTGCGACATCATGCGTCCGGTAGAGCCGATCGATGCGGGCGTGACACTTGCGGTTGACTGCGAAAATCTTCGGCTTCCGCTTGTTGCGCTGCTCGGCGCCACGGAACGCACGCACGCCGATCTCACGGCGAAGTTGGTCGCGCCGACTGGTGCCGTTGTTGCGCGCGCCACGCATCGCATTGCGATTGCGCCCGAAACGCACTGGTCTGGCGTGACAACACATTGCGAATCGATTGCTGCATTTGTGACTCCAAACTCGCCTGTCATCAACGAACTGCTTCAGGAAGTTGGCACACGCCTCGCTGAAAAAACTGGCTCAAGTGCAGTGGACGGGTATCTCTCTGGAAGTGCCGAGCGCGTCCAACGCATTGCTGAAAGTTGCTACGAAACGCTGGCGACGCGCGGCATCATGTATGTCGTTTTGCAAGCAAGTTTCGAAGCGCAAGGTCAGAAAGTTCGCAGCGCTGCAGATGTTGTCGGCGAACGATTGGCCAATTGTCTTGACCTTTCGGTGACACTCGCTGCGCTCTTGGAATCATGCGGACTCCATCCCATGATCGTGGTCGGCGATGGACACGCAACCGTCGCGTTCGCAACGATCAACGAGCACTTCGCAGATCCCGTGCATGACGGCGCAACGCGGCTTGAGAATCGCCGTGCGCTTGGTGAACTTCGTGTCATCGAGGCGACGGCTTTGTGTGGTGAACCGAAATCTTTCAGCGATGCGCTTATCGCTGGAGAACGCTGGCTTTCCACGCTTTCCGAACATGCGCGCGTTGTGGATATCGAATCCGCTCGGCGTGCAGGATTTCACGCACTGCCGGAAGCGATCGCGCGAAATGCAAGTACACCACGGGATCCAGTCAAAC
>JASGCF010000397.1 GCA_030054275.1 Limnohabitans sp.
CCCGACGATGGATGGACGCGTGTGCGAATTTGTCGATCACTTGCACGAGCACTTTGTCGATCCGTGCATCGTGAAAGGCGGGCGCTATCTCGCGCCGACGAAGCCGGGATACTCGGGTGAAGTGAAGCGCGAGTCGCTGGCTGCATTCCGTTTTCCCGATGGACCAGAATGGATCAAACGCGCGGGAACCCGCGACATGAAGGGAGTGGCGCGATGAGTGGTGCGATGCACAACAACACACACGGCAGACTCGCGGGAAAGCGCGCGTTCGTCACGGCTGCGGCGGCGGGTATTGGTCGCGCAAGCGCACTGGCGTTCGCGCGTGAAGGCGCGACCGTGATCGCAACCGACATCGATACCAATGGTCTTGCGGCGCTCGCGGCGGAATCCGCGTCGATTCGCGTCGCGCGACTGGACGCGCGCGATTTCGACGCGATCCGCGCGGCTGCGGCCGATGCGGGCGAGATCGATGTCCTGCTCAACGCAGCGGGATTCGTGCATCAAGGCACGCTGCTTGAGTGCGATGAGAAGTCGTGGGACTTCTCCTTCGACCTCAATGTGAAGAGCGTCTACCGCATGTTGCACGCGTTTTTACCCGGCATGATCGCGCGGAAACGGGGTAGCGTGATCTCGATCGCGAGTGTCGCATCGAGTATTCGCGGCGTTCCAAATCGCGCCGCGTACAGCGCAACGAAGGCCGCGCTCATCGGACTCACGAAGGCTGTCGCGGCCGATACCGTCGCGCATGGAGTTCGCGTGAACGCGATCTGCCCGGGCACCGTCGAAACGCCGAGCCTCCAAGGCCGCATCAACCAGAACGCAGATCCGGCGGCCGCTCGCGCTGCGTTCATCGCGCGCCAGCCGATGGGGCGACTTGGCACCGCCGAGGAAATCGCGCAACTTGCGGTCTATCTCGCAAGCGACGAATCGAGCTACACCACCGGCGCGGTTCATGTGATCGACGGCGGTTGGACGATGTAGGAGAGATCGCGGCTGCGGCCGCGTGATTGGGCGGTCGCGGCTGCGGCCGCTCCCTCTGGTGCTGGTTACGAAAGGCGATAGCACCGACACGCGGTGCTGCCGAAGATTGCGGCCTGTTCGTCATCGCTGAGGTTGCTACCGATCGTCGCGCACGCATCGATCCACTGCGTGAGTCGCACGCCTGAATTCGGCGCGAAACACACCGGCCAGTTCGAGCCCCACATCATGCGCGTCGGGCCGAAACACGCAAGACACCATTCGAACCACGGACGAATCTCATCGGCCGTCATCGCGCGTCCAGCATTCTCAAACATCGCTGACCACTTCACCATCACGCGTTCGCACGCAGAAACCCGCGCGACAAGCCGCTGCCACTCGGCGCGCTCCGGGCTCGACCACCCTGCCTTGATCGGCGGATTCCCCAAGTGATCGAGCACGAACACGCCGTCGCCGAGACTCGCGATCACGCCTTCAAGCGCTGCGAGATCCGTCCAGCGCACACAGAAGTCAAACGACATGCGGAACGCCGCAAGCCGATGGAGCCCCACTCGGAATTGTTCGGTGGTGAAGGGCACATCACCCGCGTGGAGAACGCGTCGCGCGCCCGAGACGCCACCCGCGGCACGAACCGCTCCGATCCCTTCCAGTGTGTCGACTTCCGCCGGATCGATTCCTGCAACGGTGGCCCACGGGAGCGCGCTTGCCTTTCCCCACGCCGCAAAAAGTTGGGCCTCGCGCCCTCGATCTTCCGGCGCGACATCCGCTTCTACAAAGACGACCCCGCCACGCACACCACCGTCGGTGAGATAGCGCGCGAGATCAAATCTCCCAGCGAATTGCGGCGCTTGCGCGAGCCACGGCGGGGCGAGCACCGCCGAGTCCCACACATGAAGGTGCGCATCGGTCCAAGTTGATGGGATTGCAGCGCTCGCGGCGAGAGTCATCTGCGCAAGATATCCGCGGCGCTACCCTGCCCGCATGTCGACCGCATCCTCTCTCGCCCTCGACCACTATGTCACCCTCGGCCGTTCGGGCCTACGCGTCTCGCCGCTCTGCCTCGGCACGATGACCTTCGGCCTCGAATGGGGCTTTGGTGCGCCAGAAGATGTGAGCGTGTCGATGATCACGCGTTACCTCGAAGCAGGTGGCAACTTTTTCGACGCGGCGAACATCTACACCAAAGGTCACAACGAGACGATTCTCGGCGACTATTTCGCAACTGGTCCAGGCCGCGGGAATCGTGACCGCGCCGTCATCGCGACCAAGTTCGGCGGCAACATGTGGCCAGGTGACCCGAACGGCGGCGGAAGTTCAAGGAAGTCGATGTGCAACGCGGTCGAACATTCGCTGCGGCGCATGAAGACCGACTACATCGATCTCCTGTGGTGCCACTTCCAAGACATCCACACACCCATCGACGAAACGCTGCATTCGCTCGACATGCTCGTGCGACAAGGCAAGGTGCGGTACATCGGCCTGAGCGATCATCCCGCGTGGGTCTGCGTGCAGGCGCTGTACGAGTCGGTTTTCCGCGGTTGGGTGCAGCCGACCGCCATTCAGATTGAGTACTCACTTCTGCAACGCACGGTTGAGTACGACCTCATTCCCATGGCGCGAAAGTGCGGCTTCGGCGTCACGCCGTGGAGTCCACTGCGCGGCGGCGTGCTCAGCGGGAAGTTCACGCGTGAGAATAGACCCAAGGACGACGGATCAACGCGCGTCCGAAGTGATTCGAAGTACCTCAGCGAGTCGACCTATGCGCTCATCGACGCGCTTCGCGAGATCGCAGAGGCGCACTCGATCGGAGGGAAAC
>JASGCF010000053.1:0-2558 GCA_030054275.1 Limnohabitans sp.
GTGACAAGTGCCGCAAGGCGATAGAAGAATCGAGTCATAGAGTTTCTTTCGCAAAAGGTCCTGTGCAAGATTCGCCACGGCGCACATCGCGAAAACAGCGATCAAGCTCGTCTGTCGGTAGACTCGCCCTCTGTGACGACCTCACCTTTTTCCTACGCTCCTGCACCTGAAAGCGTGCGACCAGCACTTCAGGCCTCCTACGGACTCTTCATTGGCGGCGCGTTCGTAGAGCCGAAGTCCGGAAAGTACTTTTCATCGATCAACCCGGCGACCGAGGAGCCAATTGCACGCGTCGCCGACGCTGGCGAAGAAGATGTCGCGCGCGCTGTCGCCGCTGCGCACAAAGCGTTTCCCAAGTGGTCGAAGACGAAGCCAACAGAACGCGCCAAGATCCTGTTTCGCGTGGCGCGACGCATTCAAGAACGATCGCGTGAACTTGCTGTCCTTGAGTCGATGGACGGCGGTAAGCCGATTAAAGAATCGCGCGACGAAGACCTGCCGCTTGTCGTACAGCATTTCTTCCACCACGCTGGTTGGTGCGACAAACTCGCGTACGCATTTGCCGGTGCCACGCCGAAGCCCGTCGGCGTCTGTGGTCAGATCATTCCGTGGAACTTCCCGTTGATGATGGCTGCATGGAAACTTGCGCCTGCGCTCGCGTGCGGAAACACTTGCGTGTTAAAGCCAGCAGAAACGACGCCGATGACGGCACTCATGCTTGCGGAGATTCTCGCGGAATGTGGTGTACCCGATGGGGTTGTCAACATCGTCACCGGTGGACCCGATGCAGGCCGCGCGATCACCGCACTTGCTGGGAAAAATGGTGGCAAACTCGGCATCCACAAGATCGCATTCACTGGTTCGACGGATGTCGGAAAGGCCATCGCGAAAGCTGTCGCTGGAACAGGTGCGAAGCTCACGCTTGAACTTGGCGGTAAAAGCCCAAACATTGTCTTCGCCGACGCGGCACTTGACCAAGCGGTCGAAGGTGTGGTGAGCGGCATCTGGTTCAACCAAGGTCATGTCTGCTGCGCCGGATCACGACTCTTCGTCGAGGAGTCGATTCACGACGACTTCGTCGCACGACTCGAACGGCGCATGCAGCAACTGCGGGTTGGTGATCCGCTTGACAAAAATACGGATGTCGGTGCGATCAATTCCAAAGCACAACTCGAAACGATCACGCGATATCTCAAGGCTGGATTGGACGAGGGTGCGCAAAAACTCGAGGTTTCCTGCGCGCTTCCGAAGAAGGGTTACTGGTGTAAACCGACGATCTTCACAGGTGTGCAACCATCGCACACCATCGCGCGTGAAGAGATCTTCGGGCCAGTACTCAGCGTGATGACATTCCGCACACCGGAAGAAGCCGTGCAACGCGCCAACAACACCACCTATGGACTGAGCGCTGGCGTGTGGACCGAGAAAGCGGCGCGTGCGCTTGAGATGTCGAATCGCCTGACCGCTGGTGTTGTGTGGTTGAACACATTCAATCGCTTCGATGCGAGTGCGCCTTTTGGTGGCTATCGCGAATCCGGCTTCGGTCGCGAAGGTGGAAAGCAGGGCCTTGCGTCCTACATCAAACTCGGAGGTGGTCGATGAACGCTCGCAGCGAGAACAGCCGAGTCGAAGTTGTGAAGACGCTCAAACTGTTCGTGAACGGTGCTTTTCCACGCAGCGAAAGTGGACGCACCATTCCAGTGAAGGATGCAAAGAAGCATGTCATTGCGCATGCGTCACACGCAAGCCGAAAAGACTTGCGAGATGCGGTTGAGTCTGCCAATCAAGCGCAACCGAAGTGGAGCGCTGCGACCGCCTACAACCGCGGCCAAGTGATCTATCGCCTTGCCGAAATGCTGGAGGCGCGGCGTGCAGAGTTCGTTTCGCTCATCATGTCGATCGAAGGTCGTTCGAAGTCCGACGCCACGCGCGAGGTTGATCACGCCATCGATCGCTGCGTGTGCTACGCAGGATGGACAGACAAAATCGCGTCGATTCTCGGGGGCAAGCAGCCAGTTGCTGGTCCATACTTCGTCTTCTCGATGCCCGAAGCAACTGGCACCGTTGCGGTGGTGATTCCAGATGGCGCGCAACTTCTCGCAATCGTGTCGCTTGTGCTTCCTGTGATTTCCGCTGGAAATGCAGCGATTGTGATTGCTCCAGTGCACGCAAACGCACCGCTGGCGATCGCATTCGCTGAAGCTGTTGCCACCAGTGATGTTCCTGCTGGCATCGTGACAGTTCTCACAGGCGTTCGCGCAGAACTTTGCCCATGGATCGCATCACATCGAGATATTGCAGCCGTTGCAGGCGCGCATCTCTCGCAAGACGACGCCAAAGCGCTTGAACTCGGCGCTGCGGAAAACCTCAAGCGCGTCTGCCTTTTCACAGATGCCGCGAAGTTCAGCGACGATGCGTTTTGGAATTCACCATTCGCTATCCAGCCATTCGTCGAAATCAAAACGGTCTGGCACCCGAGCGCGCTGTAGTTTCCCGCGAGAGCACTTCGACAGATCGCGTGACTTCACAGTGTCTATCAGTGTCTATCAGTGACTATC
>JASGCF010000053.1:2658-12209 GCA_030054275.1 Limnohabitans sp.
CTATCAGTGACTATCGATGTCTATCGATCTCAAACCTATCCTCGCATGCATTGCACTTTTCGCGGTCGAGGGTTACCTCGGTTCAGTCATTTTCGAGCGCGTGGCGATCAACTCGCGTGCGGTCGCCGTGACAGCGCGTGTGACGACTGAGCCCGCGTATGCAGTGGCAGTGACACCGACGAGTGGTCGAGGTCTCTGGGCAAAAGAGGCGGGCTATCAGTTCATCTACGCATACGAAGTCAATGGCCGCACCTTCACCAACTCAGGATTTCATCCCGAGAAACCAAGAGAAACCACGACTGTCTACTACGACTCAACCAACCCCGCGGTCAGTCGAACCCGACTTGAACAAACTCAGAACATCACGCTGTTCATGATCTTCATCGGCGTCGGTATCGCCTACAACCTTTGGCGAATCGATTGGCGCGCATTTCGACCCGGTCGCGACTGAGTGAAGATGTTTCATCGCACCGAGATCGTCGGCATACGACCATCGGGTGAAAACGCGCAAAGTTCATTGTCACCAGAAAAGACACGCGTCATTGGGAGACGAATCGTGCGCGTGAGCGTTTCCTTTTTTGTTGTTCCGCCGCGCTCACCACTTACGCCATCAAGCGCCATCACGCTCTCCCCGTTCCAGAGCACCGTTCCCAGCATGGATATTGGTTGAGTCACCGTGATCTCAATGTTTGCATCGGGCTTCACATCAAGATCCGCGACCTTCGTCTGCGGAATGCGTACGACCCAACGCCACCATGAAGGCACACCGGATGCTTGCGAAAGTGCTTTGCGTGATGGCACCGTCGCCATCGCCCAACTCGCTGGCGATTCAATTCGAGCAAACGCCCACGAAGCAGAAACCTCTTGGAAAATCTCAAAGAACTCGGTCTCCTTTGCAAGTCGCTTGAGATCAATCTCTGAGCAGTTTCCATGCGGATCAAGATCAAGCATCAACTCGTTTTCACTTGCGACAAACTTGATGTTGCGCCCAGTCGCTGGTTTCTGACCCTTGGGCGTTGGCGCTGGGCGCTTCGGTGCAAGCGCAGCGCCATCAAGAACCACTTCGCGCCTATGACAAAGTTCGACATCAAGCAGTGCGCCGTTCAACCGAAGTCGGTCGTTCGCGACGCCAGTACCACGCGACATCCACCACTCTGGGAAGCGCACGAAAACGGCTGTTGATCGTGCTGCGAATGTCCATTGCACGGTGCGCTGTGCGCCAAGCATGTTGCGTGGTTCGTACCCCCACGCGAACCGACCAATGGTCGTCGCGTCGAAATCGGGAAGATCCACCACACGCTGCTTGACGCCTTTCAGCGCTGCGATTTCAAAGATCGTCCCCAACACACCAACGCGACCATCTGTGTGACTGCCACGCATCCGCACTTTGTTTGCGGCGACTTCGAATGTCTGCGTCAATTCCTTCTTTGATGACGCAACACGCCAATCGTTTCGCACACCGAATGCATCGAGCACACACTGTTCACGACTCCTTTTCGCAGAATTCGCCAAGCGTGCGCTGTAATAACCGTGCATCGCAGGAAGCCCATACGCACCAAGTGACTGTGGTCTATCCATGCGTGCAAAACGCGGATGTGTTCCATCAAGCAGCGCATGTTCCACGATGAGTTGTGGCGCGCTCAGTTCAAGCGGTTGCGACTCTCGTGTCGCCAACAGCACCGTAGGTTTCTGAAGACGACACCCGTCGGTCACGGTCCCATCGATATCAATGCACGCCAAAAGACACCCGCTACGATCGACAAATTCGATCTGCTTCGTACGAAGTCCAACACCCATCGCCATCGCATGGGTCACGACAGCGATACGAACACCACGCACCTTCGACACGCGCGGAAGCTTGCCGTCCGCCGGAACCGTGAGTGACTCACGGCTTCCATCGATATCGACAGTCACTTTCCCTCGCGATCGTCCAGCAACAACAACCACATCACCAAGCATCGCTACGACGGATCCGCTGCAGGAACGCAAGATCGAGCGCCCAACAGCAAGATTCCGCAGCGAAACTTCAAAACTGTTCGTCTCGCATGGCGCATGTTCGGCAATAGTCACATCGCACTCAAGAACACCTGCGCCGCGGAGCATGGTGCGTACACGCTTGTCTTTCTCAACAACACGGTCGCGTGGCACAAGGCCAGCCAACACATCACCGAACGAACTTGCACATACAAGCGCACGCCGCATCGGGAAGAGATCCATCGCGCGATGCTGGGCCTCGCCAGTCACACTTGTTGCACGCGTGTGTCGTGTACCAACCACTTCACAGACAAAATCTGTGCGTGAGGCAACGCTCGCAAAAACGCGAGTCAAGCACTGCATGTCACTCCCGCGCTCGTGCAGAAGGAGCGGCGGTGCATCAGGTGAGACTTGTCGAAGTTCATCGACGGTGCGCGCAATATTCGTACTTCCACTCCACGCGTCGATCACACCTTCGTGGGTGTACCAGTGGTTGTTTGCGCTGAAAAGTGGCACATCGATACCGACCTCGCGTGCGTACCGCACCAGCGCACCGAAGTATGCATTCCCAACCGTCGCATCAAGGCAGCGCCAGTCGTCTTCGATGCCAACAGCGATCACGGGACGAGCGCCCTCGCCATTTCGCGTGGCTTGCAGATCAATGAACTGAACTGCAAGCGCGCGCCAGAATCGGGACACGCGATCCATGAACGCAGCGTTCGCCTCGCGCTGCCGCGGGCCCACCGTTTCAAAGAGCCACGCCGGAAGTCCGCCGTTGGCAAACGAGCCTCCAACACACGGTCCAATCCGCAGCGCAACCTTGAGGCCTGCGGCCGCTGCCAATCCCACAGCATGACGGAAGTCGCATGGTCCGCTGAAAACGAATCGCCCTGGCGTCGGCTCGTGCAAACTCCACGGCAAACGCATGACAACCGTGTTGAAACCAGCGTGCCGCAGATCTGCGAGGGTTGCATGCCACTCGGTAGGCTCGACCAAGGTTGGGTCGAACGCGGCTGCGACCACCGACAACCGACTGGCCCGCGTGCGGGCGCCGTCGAGCAGAAAACTCAAGGAGTCGTAAGAAACGGCTGGCATGGAGTGCAGTTCTCGGGTCGGACGCGCGTTGAGCGCACGCGCGGTCTGTGTGGGCGCGTTGTTCGCGCATGTGCTCGGTCGGACGCACAACTTCATCGACTCTCGCAGATATCTCATGCGCGGGCAAAAAGCGTGGCATCCCTGCGTCGCTTGCCGACGAACGGCGCAGCGCAATCGCCCCGTCTCGGGTACAACCGCCCCTCCCGCTTTTCGCATGATGGTTCTCAACCCTCGCTCTCACCTCGCTTTCCGTCGCTCGGCCGCCGTGTTGTGCGCCCTTGCGTCCATGCTCGGATGTGAGTCGGGTTTGCAGTCGATCGATCGACAAACAACCGAGAAGCTTCGGGAGAGCGCGGAATCCATGGGTGGAAACGCGATCTACCCAGAATATGACCCGAATCGCTACGAATCTGGGTCCTATTTCCCTGATTTTCCAGAGAACGCAGACAACCCAGCGACGGTCAATCCGAAGGCTGACGAGCTCTCTTTCACCTCGATCCCGACAGCGAAGGAGGACGCCGAGAGCATCGCCGCACGATTCGAAAAGATGGCGCGCGACGAGCCAAACTCGCGGCTCTTCACCTTTGATGATTCCATTGCCTACGCCATCGAACACTCCAACGAGTACCTCACGGCGGAGGAGGCGTACCTGCTCGTTGCGATTCGATTGCTCATCGAAGAGCGCCGTTGGCAACTGCTTCCTTCGAATGTCACGACGGCCACCTTCGCCAACGACGGAACAAACGGCCGTTTCAACAACGCTGTTTCCATTGTTGACGAACTTGGCGTCTCGCAACGACTGCCCTTCGGCGGCGAGGTCGCGGCCGCATTTGTCGTGCAGGCAACGCAGCAACTCGACGATTACCTCCAGAACAACGACACCCAATCCGCGGACATCGTGCTTGAAGCAGCTTTCCCGTTGCTGCGTGGATTCGGTGATGTTGCGCTCGAGCCGCTCATCCAGCAGCGACGCAATCTGATTTACGCAGCACGAAACTTCGAGCAGTTTCGGCGAGACTTCTTTCAGGATCTCGCAGACGATTACCTCACGCTTGTGCTGCAACTCCAAGGCATCGCCAACGGCGAACGACAGGTCGAACGCAGCGCAGCCGTCGAATCGCGCATGAAAGCGCTTGTCGAAAGCGGCCGCACAGAACCGTTCCAAGCCGATCTCGCAACGCAAAACACGCTGTTTGCGCTTGATCGACTTTCGAATCAACGCGAGGTGTATCGCCTCACACTCGACCGCTTCAAGACGCGCATTGGTATGCCGGTTGAACAACCGATCGCCATCGAACCGACGCTACTCAAACTTCCGATTCCCGATGTCGATCCCAAAGAGTCGCTTGCTGTTGCATTCCGATATCGACTCGACCTCCAAACTTCGCGCGATATCGTCGAAGACTTCGAGCGCAAAGTGGATGTAGCGCGCAATGCGCTGCTCGCAGATCTCGATGTTGTTCTTTCGAACAATTTGCCAACGAACCCAACGATGCCGCAAGCGGGCGTGCAGTTTTCACCCGATGACAACGAGTTCGCTGCGTCGCTTGTGTTCTCGATGCCGCTCGATCGAGTCACGGAAGATCTGCAACTTCGTCAATCGCAAATCCTCTTAGAACAGGCAAAGCGCTCGTATTACCTCGCGCGCGATAACGCTGCTGTGTCTGTGCGCCAATCTGCACGCGGTATTCAAACAGCGCAGTTCAGTTTGGTCGTGCAAGAGAAGAATGTGCAAGCCGCGATGAATCGACAAGCGGCTATCGACGCGGCGCCAGATCGCGCAACAGCACGCGATCGCACCGAAGCTGTCGATGCGTTGCGCCGCGCGCAAGATTCGTTGGACTCTGCGCGTCGGAACTTACAATTGGCCATCCTCCGATATCTCAACAACACCGGACAAATGCGCATTGCACCAAATGGAAAGTTGATTCCATTGCCCGGAATGGATGTTGGTGAAGAAGTCGGGCCTGGCATCGTGGATACCTCGCCGTAAGTATTGAAGCGTCGATTCTTGCTTCCACGCGCTCTCCAACCAAAAGTGTGTTTGCCCTCAACCTCACGCGAGATACGATTGCACCCCTGCCTCGTCGCGCGAACAGCGAAAAAGTCAAGGAAATCTGTCATGCAACCTCATACTCGCTTCGCTCTTCGTTCCTCGGCGCTTGCTGCAACTGTTGCACTTGTCGGCTTCGCGTTTGGTTGTGGCGGCAGCGAAGATCCGTCCGCTGCGGCCATTGCGTCGCGCGATGTACACACCGTCGAACGATCGAGTTTCGACATGATTCTTCCGGTGAGCGGCGAGTTGGCCGCGCAGCAGCAAGTTGAGATTCGCAACAAACTCGAGTCGCGCGCTGTCATCACCGAGATCGTCGCTGAAGGCACGCGTATCTCGAAGGGTGATGTTGTCGTGCGACTCGCACAGGAAGAGTTGATCGACAAGATCAAAGATGCACGCGACAAGGTGAACACCGCAAATAGTGCCACCGTCGCTGCGCAACAAGCACTTGCCATCAAAGAAGGCGAACGACAAAGCGGCCTCGACAAGGCAGATGTCACGGTGCGTATTGCACAGCTTGCGCTGGAAGGTTGGCAGCAAGGCGATGTGGTGAACAAGCGGCAGCAACTTCAACTGGCAAAGGAAACTGCGGCAATCAACCTCGATCGTCTCAAGGGACGCTTCGAGGAGAGTGCGAAGCTTGTGAAGCAGGGTTACATCGCGAAGGACGAGTTCGAAAAAGATCGCATCGCGATGATCGAGGCAGATGCGAAGGTCAAGCAAGCCGCGCTTGATCTTGATGTGTATGAGAAATACACCTACTACCAAGACGAGGCGAAGAAGAAGTCAGATCTTGAGCAGGCGCGCGCAGAGCGCAGTCGTGTTGAAGAGAAGTTCGACGCAGAACTGGTGAAGGCGAAAGCGGATGTCGAGAGCGCCGAGTTCCAACTGCAAAGCGCGAAGGATCGACTCACAAATCTTGAGACACAACTTGGTTTCACCACGATTACCTCACCCATTGATGGGCTTGTGGTGTACGCGACGAGTATCGATAGTTCAAACGGTGGCCGCGGTGGCGGTGATGCACAACCGCCGCAAGTGGGTACCGAACTCAAGCCCAATGAACTTGTGATTCTGCTGCCAGATACCTCGCGCATGGTTGCGAATCTCAAGGTGAGCGAAGCGCTTTCCGGCCGAATCAAGCCCGAGCAAAAAGTCACTGTCTACAGCGATGCGATGCCTAATCAGCCCATCGGTGGTGCTGTGACAACCGTCAGTGTGCTTGCAGCGAGTGGCGGTTGGCGCGATCCAAATCGTCGTGAATACACGGTGAAGTCCGCGCTCGAAGCAGATGCGGCGATGGGTCTCAAGCCTGCGATGCGTTGTAAGGCTGAGATTCTTCTTGGTCGCGTCGACGATGCCATCAACATCCCAGTGCAAGCGATTTTCCGCCAAGGACCGGTCGCGTATGTCTATGTGAAAGATGGTGCTGGCTTCGCACAGCGACAAGTCGACCTTGGACGCGCGAGTGAACTGGTCATTGAAGTGTCCAAGGGATTGCAAGCTGGTGAGAAAGTCCTGCTACGCGAGCCAAAGTCATTCGAAGTGACCGCGAAGCTTGACCCGAGCGTGTTCGAAATGGCCAATGCGAGCGCCGGTGGCGGTCGGCCATCACAACGCGGTATGAATGCTTCGCCAGAGGGTGGAGCGCCTGCAGCAAGTGGTCGCCCGCGTGGTGACGGAAGCGGTCGACCAAATCGAGGTGGCGAAGGCGCAAGCAAACCGGCTGCTGCTGTTGGCGCTGGCACGGAACCTGCCGCAAAGACAGCAAGCGCGCCCGCAACCGGAAAGCCGGAAGCGAACGCGCCTGCTGCGCAGTGATCAAACTCGAACCGCGTTGCGTGTACCCGCTATGGCAACGCCAGAGTGTCGCGGCCGCGAATGCCGCCCCGTGTCAGAAAGTGGGCACTGGTGTTTACCAAGAAGTCCGTCGCGTAACTCCCAAAGTAGCCTTGTGAGCCAAACGGCGTAGTCTTCAGCCACAGTCCTTGGCTTGTCGGAACACGCTGTTCTGTCTGCTTCGATTCCAGCGGAGTCAGCATGCGCACGGAACCATCGAAGAATGCTGTGAGTGGTCGACTCAGAATCGACTGATTCCAAAGGTATGGCCCGCCGCCCGGCATATTCGGATTGTCGAGCGATGGCGCGCCTTCAATCGCCCACATTTCCATCAAGCGCGTCTTGAGCGCTGGATGTTGGCATTGCGATACCGTTGGTGAGCGATAGCCATCGACATACTGCGAACCGTTTGTGTCTGGGCTGAGAAACGCTGAAAACGCCGTCGAACCGTCACCGAAGACGCGCGGGTCGTACATCGCTGCGGGAGACAGCGTGTAGGTTGAGAGCGCGTTGAGGCCTGGCTCGTAGTCCGCGCCTTCTTGGATCTTTCGCCATGCGCGCCGCGAAATCGATGGATCATCTGGTGCGAAGAACGCCGCGTCGAGGTACCGCCCGTCGACATACTGGTTCAGTGCAGCAACATTGCCAAGGCGAAACGCGCCCTTCAGCGCATCAAGTGGCGCGGTCGACGAGGTGAAATTCATCGGCTTGAGCCACTGCTCACCACCACTACCTGGATTCGTTCCACATGCGGTGCTCATCGACCACTGCTGACCGTTCACATCGGTGCCAAGCAACACACTTGGAGCACATCCATTCGACTGTTGCCAAGCTTGCCAATTGCCTTGATAGCTGCCCAAATTGTCTGGGCAGAGTGAAAGTTGTCGATCGTTGAAGTCTGCTGCATATGCCTCATGTGCTGCGAAGAGTTGCGCGAGATTCGCGCGCGATTGCGTGCGTGCTGCAGAGCAACCCAAGCGTTGGAACATAGGCACGGTGACGGCAGCGGCAACAGCGCCAGCAGCAAGCACCGCGGCTGCTTCCACCGCTGTGAATCCGCGAAGTGGGCGCATGGACTTGTATGAAGAGGTTTCGTGATTCACTTGCCACCTCCGTTGCGATCGCCATTTTCGCGGCTCAAGATGTCGCGGCCCAAAATGCCGCCCGTGGTCAAGATGTGAAATCCAGTGGCAAGACCGTCGACCGTACCCGTCGGTCGATAGCCGAGTTCACCAAGAGGAGTGTCACTACTCCACAAGCCATCACCCGACTTTGAACCATCGCGCACAATCAAGTCGTCGATCTCTGCATCAACCATGCGCACAGATTGCACGCTGCCATCGAAGAACAGCGTGTACGGCGCAGCTTCGCGACCAGATGAGAACGAAAGCCCTGCTTGTGGCGCGTTGCGCAGCCACTCCCACTCGCACATGCGTGACTTCAGCGACGGATGCGTGCACTGTGCATTCGTGGGCGCTTGCACGCTTGTGTCGAATGTGGTTGGCGCTCGGTATCCGCCGTCCGCGCGTGCGCGCAAGACTTCAGGGTTGAACATCGTTGCTGGCGATAGGCAATAGGTTGAGTCCGCGTAGCCGCCGGTGACATTCGCGATGGGATATGTGAACTCGCTCGCACTGCCGAATCGCGCAGAAACACCTGCATAGTTCGGATCATCGGCGCCGTAAAATTCGGGCGCGTAGAAGTTCTTCGCGAGATACTGGCGGAAGCCCCATGTGTTGTAGACGCGGAACGCGCCTCTTGCTGCTGCGGTATCGCTTGCCAAGTCAATCGGTACATACACATTCCAGTTGCCGCAATTTCCTGGGAAGCTCGTGCACTTTCCAGATCCAAGATAGAAGCCCCAGACAGGAGAGCCGTCAAAACCCATGATCTGCTGATTTGGGCACGCGACTTGACTGGTGTACACCGCACAGTTGTAGCGCGTACCACCGGCGTCATACGGCAGTGCGGTCCACTGACGATCCGCCCAATCGGCTGCGTAGCAGGCGTGTGCTTGTCCAAGTTCTGCGAGTTTGTGCTCTGCATCGACGCCGCCGCGTTTCATGCCCACCGTCGTTGCTGTGACCGAAAGCAACACAGTGCACGCACCGAGTGCGGTCAGAAGTTCGGGCATCGTGAGCCCGCGCAGACCGTGTTGTCGCAAATTCGCCGCTTGATGATGTCGTCTGACAGTTGCCATCGCGACCTCCGGGATAAAAGTGGCCGAACAGCACACACCGTCCGGCCACACGATCTACGCAGCGGAATGGCTGCAATGTGTCTCAACGCACAATTTTGTTTTATTGCGGTTCCAGCGTGTCGCGGCCAAGCACGCCCATTGCTGTGAGCCAGTGCACAGAGGTTGAAACAAAGAAGTCATGCGATTGACCGCCGCCAAATCCGCTCACCCCAAGCGGCGAGGTGCGCAGCCACAACTTCGCTCCGCCAGCGCGGGCCTCCGCTTTCATCGCCTCACTTGTTCCGAACACTCGAACGCTGCCATCAAAGAAAAGGGCGAGCGAACGACTTCGAATCGATTGATTCCACGCGTAGGGCGTCTGGCCGCCGGCGTAGGCTGGGTTTGCGC
>JASGCF010000398.1:0-1532 GCA_030054275.1 Limnohabitans sp.
TCGCCGAGGCGGACCTGCGTGAAGGGCAACTGGGGGAGGCGCTCGCACACATCGTCGAAGAGAAACTCGACGCTGTCACACCGATCTTTGTGGTGGGTGCGCCGTCGCTAGCAGATCGGGTCGCGTCGATCGACAGCCCAGACGCGGTGTTGCGTCGACTCACGGCGCTCGGATTTCAGGCCACTGCGATCGACGGTCATGCCCCCGCGCAGATTCGTGAGAGCGTCGATCAGATTGCAGCGAAAGCGAAGTTGTCGCAGCCGACCGCAATCATCGCGCGCACGATCAGAGGTTGGGGCGCGAAGAGCGTGCAAGGTGGCGCGTGGAGCGGACGGATTCCATCGGGTGAAAAACTGAAAGTGGCGCTCGAAGAACTGCGTAGTTCGCGCGTGGGATTGACCCGCTCGTTTGGTGCCGAAATTGCACGGCCAACTGCACCGGCGAGCGTTGCACTTCCATCGCAGAAACTGGCAGCGCAGCATTTCGATGCTGTGCCAGATTTCGCTCGCGCCATGCGCGATGGCGACATGAACGCTGTCTATCACAGCGGTCGCCTCGCGCCGCGTCGAGCGCATGCGCTGGCCATGCGTGCGCTTGGTCGTGCGCACAGTGATGTGGTGATGCTCGAATGCGACGCCCGTATGCAAGGTGCGTCGGAACTCTTTGCAGCAGATCGGCCGCTCGCACAGCGCAGTTTTGAAATGCGCAGCGCAGAGGCGCACATGATTTCTCTCGCAACAGCATGCGCACAAGCTGGAAAGACCGTATTTGCAGCAGCAAGCGCGCGCAGTCTTCTTCGTGCACATGAGCCAATCGAGTTGTGCGTGCAGCAGTCGACAGGACTTACTGTTGTTGCGACGAGCGCAGGGCTCAGTGCCATCGCAGAGGGCGCAGCATCGATTGCGGTGTCGGATGTTGCGTGGTTCCGAAGTCTTTCAACTGCGCGTGATGCGGCTGGCAATGCAGGCGGATATCTCTTACAGCCATCCGATGCATTCTCTGCGTATGCGCTTACCGTCGCAGCAGCCGAGCACGCCGACAGCGGACGCGGCGGCCTCTCGTATCTGCGCCTTCCAGCGGGCGAACTTGAGTTCTTATACAACGGCGAGACGGTCTTCAATCTTGGCAAGTTTGAAGTGCTTGTCGAAGGCCGTGATTTGCTCATCATCACCGCAGGCGCGATGGTGCATGAAGTGAATCGCGCACTCGACGGCCTCGACGCTGCAGGTATTGACGCAACGATCGTCGATCTCTACTCGATCCCGTTTGATGAAGAAGCGTTGCTTGATCTTGCGAATGAGAACGGCGGCCGCATTTTGGTGGTCGAAGACAATCTCGGAGGTGCGATGGCAAGCGCTGTGAGCGACGCGTGTGCCGCGAGCGGTGACGCGTTCACCGTCGAATCGATGTGTGTGCGAAGCATGCCGAAGTCTGCAAGAAACTTCGCGGAAGCGCTGCGTGACGCAGAGCTTTCTGCAGAGCACATCGTGGCGCGCGCGCGGCGAATCGCAGGCATTGAAAGCACGCGTTGA
>JASGCF010000398.1:1632-2783 GCA_030054275.1 Limnohabitans sp.
CGGTCTTCAGCGCGGCTGACGCGTTGGTGTTGCATCGCGTCCGAGGAGTGCGTCATTCGATGTCGCTGGGGCAAGTCGCGCGTCTGGTCCGCCCGTGGGAAGTTCATCCGCGAGACCATGGCGACGAAGGTGTGCTGTCATTTCGCGGGCAAAGCGCAATTGCGCCACGGCATACACCGTATCGTGGGTGAGATCTGGGAGTAACTCGATGTAGCCGTGCTCTGCGCCGCGCCGTGTTGTGATCTCCGACGGAATGGCAGCGAGGCGTGCTTTCAAGCGGGCAACAGCGCGATCAAGATAGAACGAATCGCGCGTACCACACAAGATTCGAATGCGTTCGCGAAAGAGCGGTGCGATCACCTCTGGGTTGCGTTCGAGTTTCTGTGCGATGTCGTATCGCAACCAATGTTCGACCACCGCAGGATTGATCTCGCCGCTCTCGCCATCGCACAGAGCCATGGGTCCGCGTCGTTCTCTATCGAACGGTGACCACATGGCATCCCACGCTGCCCATTGTCCACCGCTTTGACCACGAGGATCGATGGCGCGTTCGCTACCGATTTCGTCGCGCACGGTCATGGCCACGCGATCTTCGCGCGGACCGATCGATCGTCGATAGCTCGGAGTTTCGGTGCCGTCGCGTTGCACGAAGAGGTTCCGATCGCGCACGAGATCTGTCATCTGAAACGCCGAGAAATCCAGTGGATCGGGAGCGCTGGCGAAAACGCCACCAAAGATGTTCGGATAGGTGACGCCAAGATGGACGGCTGTCCAGCCACCACTTGAATGTCCGGTGACGAGTCGCGCGTCGACCTGCGATGACACGCGAAAGCGCTCCTCCAAGAAGGGAATGAATTCTTCGACGAGCGCCTGTCCGAGCGGACCATTTGTTGCCGAGTCGCAGAAGCCGCCGTGCCCCCATGGTGTGCTTGGATCAAGAAACACCCACACAGCCTGTGGCACCGCTCCGCGCGCAGATGCGTCGCGCAACGCTTGCGCAGCCACCGCTGCAGTGCGATGCGTTTCACCAAACGCGCCGATGCAGTAGATCGTTGGCCAAATACGCCGCGGAAATGAAAGATCGTCGTAACCGAACGGAAGCACGACACCTGCGCGCATGAACGCATCGCGGCGTCGAAAATCGGACAAGA
>JASGCF010000399.1 GCA_030054275.1 Limnohabitans sp.
TGAAGACGCGTTGATGCTGTTGCGGAAAACTGTTGAAGGACTCTCAGGCGAAGAGGCGAAGCGTGTTGGTCGTGCGCTTCGACTTCTTGAAGTCGCGCAGCAGGATATTCCTGCGCAACTTGGGCGTGAGTTGGCAAGTGATCCAAGTGCAGAGTGCGCTGCGTATGTGCTTGGTCGTTCGGAGATTTGGCGAAGCGACGGAGATCGTTCAAGCCAAAACGCCGAGATCGTCGCGAAGGCACTTGACATCCTGCGCACATCGCTTGGTGAGGAATCACTGCGCGTCGTGATCGCGGAGGCAACAGCGCATTTACTCTTCTATCCAAGTGATCAAGCGCGTATCGCGAAGTCTGTCGCGGCGCTGGCACAGCTCGAGCGCGCGACACCGGATTCGGTTGGGCTGTTAGCGACGCTCGCGAGACTTCTCGAGATCGCTGTTCCACCAGATCCAGCCCGCGCTGCAGAGTACCTTTCGCGTGCTGTGCAATTGCAACCGGGGAACTCCGATCTCTATCCAGATCTTGTTCGTGTGCTACAGCAAACAGGTGATTTCGACGCGGCTGCGCGTGCGATTGATGTCTATGAGCGCTTGATGGGTGACGACCTTGGCCGAGGCCGCACGGCGGCAGAACTTCTTGAATCTCAGGGTGATTTCACAAGTGCTGCCGAACTTCGTGCCCAAGTTTCGAACCGCACAAAGGACACTGTCGATCAGTTGGCTCTGGTGCGTGCGAAGGTTCGTGCTGGTGATATCGCCGGTGCCGAGACAACGCTTCGAGAGCTTGCGAGTGGTCCAGACGCGCCACTTGCGCAACGCGAGTTGAGCAGGTTGCTGGCATCGACAGGTCGTATCGAGGAGGCGCGATCGCTGCTTGAGACTGTTGCGCGTAGCGATGGCGATACGGCTCGTATCGATGCACTGCGTGCGGAAGTCGAGTTTGGATTTGGTTCACTGCGCGATGCTGAGACATACATTCGGCGCGCGCTGTCGCAAGAGCAACTGCCCACTCGTCAGCTTTTGCTTGCGCGTGTGCTCCAGCGACTTGGAAAGATGGAGGAAGCACGCGTAGTCGTGCTTGATTTGATTCGCACGAAACCGGAGACCGAAGGATTGCTTCCGACCGCAGCAACAGTGCTGGCCGGAGATAAATCCGAGGATGGCCGTAGTGCGATGCGTCGTGCGTTAGACCTCACGCAGAGTCGGTATCCGGATTTTGCGTCGGCGATTTCAGTCATGGATACCGCAACAGATGATCAAGGCATGCTGCGTCCGGATGCAGAATCGTTGCGCGCGGCGCGTGCATTGACCGTCTTACACTCCGGTTCTGCATTGAGTTGGCGATTGGCGGCGCAGTTTTATGCGGTTGCTGGCCAAGCTGAAGAGGCAGCGCGCCTCGCGATGCTTGGGGTATCTCGGTTGCCAACCGACGAATCGCTCGCAGAGTTGGCGGTCACACTTGATATTGCAGCCGGACGCTTGGATGACGCAGCCGCGGTTGCGTCGGCATGGCGCCGTATGACGGGTGCAAATGAACTTTCGTCTCGGTCCGCGCAAGCGTTGGTGGAGTTGGTGCGTCGCAATCCAACGCGCGCGATTGATGCGCTGGAACCCATGCGATCGACGATTGTTTCGTCGCCGACTGCGGACGATGCGTTGTCGCTCCTCGTCTCTGCACATGTCTCCGCTGGACGCTCGTCGCTCCTTCCAAGTGTGCTCGAAGATTTGGCCGAAGACAGACGACGAATTGCTGTGTCGGTGTGGCTTGATACCGCTCGCGGACTGAATGCGGAGCAAGCGGTGGACTCGATGCGGACGCTCGCCGCGTACATCGGTCCGCGAGGTGCGCACGGTTGCGTTGCGTTGTTGACCGAGGTTTGCGCCTCGGGAAACACCGCTGCCTGTGAAGTTGTCGAGACCATGTTGTCGCAACTTGATCGCGCAGCCGATGCAGGAATTCCAATCACATTGCTCGAAGCAGATTTGGCCGCTGCACGAAGTCGCGAGACAGCGTCGCGTCTTGCGGTGATTGATCTGTACATGGCGATCCTGAAGGGTGAACTCGGCGGTGAAGGTACGAGTCTTGACGCGTTCGCTGCGCGCCTCAGCGACACACGAGTTCGCGAAGCAATGCGTACAAGCGCGCTTGCGCTCGCTGCCATGAACAACTTGGCTGATTTCTTGCGACGCGATCCGCAGCAAGCCGCGGTTGCGGCGTCCTTCGCACGCGCTGTTGTTGAGACGGTTCCTCAATCGGGTGAGGCAGCAGACACTTTGTTCCAGTGCGTTCTCGCGAGTGGCGATTCGAGTCGCGCTCGCGTTTTGGCGAGTACGAATCCCGACCCACTGTTGGGAGCAATCGAATTGGCAGAGTCTGCGATCGCGCTTCGCGATGCTTCCGCAGCAGAGACTGCGCTGCGCCGAGTCGATGCGCTTACAAGCCGTATGGGAGTGGTTCGAACCACCCTTGATCGACGCATCGAAACGGCACGCAGGGCGCTAGAAGAACTGAACAACCGAGAGCGAGGTTCATTATGAGTGATCGACGCGGCATCATCTTGGCGGGGGGAAGCGGAACTCGACTTCATCCAATCACGAAGGGGCCAAGCAAGCAACTCTTACCGGTGTACGACAAGCCGATGATCTACTACCCGCTGAGCACACTCTTGCTCGCGGGGATTCGCGACATTCTCGTCATCACCACTCCACATGATGCGCCGATGTTTCACGCCTTGCTCGGTGATGGCAGCGCGTGGGGCATCAATCTGCAGTTCGCAGTGCAG
>JASGCF010000400.1 GCA_030054275.1 Limnohabitans sp.
GTTGAGCGGCCAACGCCGCCGAGCGCAGAACCTTCCATCCGGATCCGCACGGGCTCGCTTCCAAAGTCGCAGCCGCAGGTGCGCCTTGAAGGCCCCGGCCCGCGTCTTTGGATCATCGAGCCCGGATCTGGAAAGCCTGGCACCGTTGCCGCAGGTCCGGTGGATTTCGCATGGAGCGCAGCCGGTTGGAAAGTCACCGAGTTCGCAGGCACCTCGCGCGCGCGGGTTGTTGCGACGCTCGGCCCGGTCACACTTGAAATCATGGCGCTTCGTGGCGAACCCGAGCGCATTCGACTGCGCGGCGTGGATTGGCCCGGCAAGGTCATGCTGGTACCGCAACCAACCGACATCGAACAGCCTGTCGATGTGGTGCACGAAGTTGCACTCGAAACCTACTTGCCTGGAGTCCTCGCGCAGGAACTCTTCAACAAGTGGGGCGTCGAAACGCACCGCGCGCAAGCCGTCGCTGCACGAAGTTGGGCGCTGTGTGAGATGCAGCGCTGGCGAAATCGTCGTCATTACGATGTGGTGGCAGGCGAACTTGGTCAAGCGTGGATCGGGGCGACCAAGCATCAGCGCAGCATCGATGCGGTGCAGGCAACGCGCGGTGAGGTGTTGTTGTTCGAAAGTCGGGTGGTACCCGCGTACTACTCAAGTTGTTGCGGTGGGCAGCGCGCAAGCGCACGCGATGCGATCTCAAGTTCGATCGTGCACGACATCGCTCCACTGCAGGTTTCGACGCTCGACGGCCGCGATTGCTGCTCCGCTGCGCCAACCTATCGGTGGAAATCGACCTTCGATTTGGCAACCTTCGCGCGCACGCTGCCAGCATGGGCGAAGGAAGAAGGGTTCGCGTCGCTCTTGAAGGTTGATGGCATTCGACGCATTGATATCGCAGCGCGAAATCCAGCGGGTCGCCCAGTGCGTTTCCAAATCACGGACGCAAAAGGTCTTGTTGTCGAAGTGCCGGCAGAGCGGCTGCGATTTGCGATCAACGCGGATCCAGCGCGGCCTGGCGAATTGCGTCCATCGAAGGAACGCATCAAGAGCGCGTTCATCGAGCCGCTGGTCCTTGGGAAGGATCTCGTTGTCTCTGGTCGCGGGCACGGACACGGCGTTGGAATGTGCCAGTACGGCGCCGAGGCGATGGCGAAGAAGGGGTCTGCGGCGCACGCGATCCTTGCTCGGTACTACCCCGGCGCGCAACCCGTGAAGAGTTACACCTGACGAGTGTAAGGCGCGCCGCTACATTCCACGCATGAGCATGCAGCACTCTGGAAGTCGTCTTCGCGCCTCTATGGAGCGAGGGACGGTTCTTGTTCCTGGCGCATTTAACGCGCTCGTCGCGCGATCTGTCGCGCGCGCTGGGTTCGAGGCAACCTACATCTCGGGTGGCGCAACAGCGAATGTCGCTGGCTATCCCGACATCGGGCTCATCACCCTTACGGAAATGTGTCGCACGATCCGCGAAATCTCCGACGCTTCGGGCATTCCGGTCATCGCAGACGCCGACACGGGATACGGCGAAGTGGAATGCTGCATGCGAACGGTTGTCGAGTACGAACGCGCCGGCGCCGCTGCATTACACCTTGAAGATCAGGTCTTCCCGAAGCGCTGCGGACACCTTGATGGCAAAGACTTGATTCAAGCGAGCGACATGGCAGACAAAGTCGCTGCGATGGCGCGTCATCGGCTTTCGCCCGATTTTGTCATCATCGCCCGCACAGACGCTCGCCATGTCACCGGATTTGACGACATGATCGCGCGCGCGAATCTGTATCGCGAAGCTGGAGCGGATGTGATCTTCCCTGAAGGCTTGCACGATGCAGACGAGTTTGCACGCTTCATGAAGGCGTCACCGGGAAAGACCCTCGCCAACATGACGGAGTTTGGCAAGACGAAACATCTCACAGCAGCGGAGTTTCAAGCGCTTGGAGTTTCGATCGTGATCTATCCGTTGTCACTCATGCGTATTGCTATGAAATCGGTGGAAGACGCGTTGCGTGCATTCCACAGCAATGGTGGGTTTCATGGAACGCTTGCGTCCATGCAATCACGAAAGGAACTCTACGACTTGCTTGCATACAAGCCAGGCGAGGAGTGGCGCTTTCCGCGGTTGTGATTGCCTCGCGCAAACGCTCGTTCTAGCGAGCCGTTTGCGACCACTTTTCGATCACCAAGCGCAGTTCATTCTCGGAAGCCTCGGCTGCAGCCTCTGTTGCATTTGGCCCGAAGTATTTCATCTCGAGCGTCACGATTTCGTCGCGCAATGTGCGCGCTGTTGCGTCAGAAAGCGCTGTGGCGCGCTCGCGCTCGAGTCGCCGCAACGAAGTCACCACACCGAGCGGCGTAAGCCGCGAAGGCTCCCACGCTGCGGCAGAAACCGATGGCTTCTCGGCTCGTCGCCGACGGGCAACCATCCAAGCACCTGCGATTCCAGCAACTGCTGCAAGGGCGGTCACGCCACGCATCGGTGTCCAGAAGGGCAGATGGACGGCAATGGTTGCTCCCTCGACGGGAACGATGTCGTAATCGGAATAGGTGCGTGACTCGAGTTTCGCCTGTACACCTGCGACGAGCGTGGGAAGCCGGAACGCGCTGCCGACGGCACCGCCTGCTCGAATGTAGGTCACTTTGAACGAGCGCTCGACGGGCAAGCGGTACATGCCAGTTGCGTCTGGCTCTGGGTAACCCGTCTTCGGTTCTTGCGAACTTGCTGCCCCCATGAAGAACATGCCACGCGATGCTGTATTCGCATCGCCTTCCTGCATCACGA
>JASGCF010000401.1 GCA_030054275.1 Limnohabitans sp.
AAAACTTCCGCAGCCCTCCGAGAAAGCGCTTACGCGTGGTGACCTCGAACGAGGCGCTGCACAGGGAGACCCTGTTGCGATGTACCGACTTGGGCTGCTTTCGGAATCGCAGCGCGATGCGAAGACGGCGGCCGAGTGGTACTTGAAGGCGGCAAAGGTCGGCAACGCGCCAGCAATGACCCGACTTGGGTACTTGCGTGCGAACGCTCTTGGCGGCGCGCGTGATGAAGAATCTGCGGTGGGTTGGTACCGAAAAGCCGCAGAACTTGGCGACGGCGAGGCCATGTCAAACTTGGGTGTCATGCTTGCCAACGGCCGCGGGGTGACGCAAAACGATGTCGAAGCAGTGACTTGGTACCGACGCGCAGCAGACGCGGGCAACGCAACAGCGATGTTCAATCTGGCGTCGATGTATGCGCGCGGCCGCGGTGTCGGCCAAAGCGAGGCGGAGGCGATCGCGTGGTACATGCGTGCCGCCGAGAAGGGCAACGCCCCCGCGATGAACAATCTTGGAGAGATGTACGCGAACGGAAAAGGTGTGCCGGCGAATCCTGTGAAAGCGGCAGAGTTGTATCGAAGCGCCGCAGACGGCGGCAACGCAGAGGCGATGTGCAATCTGGCGCTTGCCTATGCGCAAGCGAAGGGTGTCGAGCGCAATCTCGCGGAGGCGCACTTCTGGGCATTGCTCGGCCAGTCGACCGGTGACGGCGACATCGAGACGCGCGCCGCGCAACTCGTGAAGCGATTGACAGCGCAGGTGCCGGCAGACAAAGCTGCGGAATCACGCACACGCGTCACGGCGTGGATCGCAGCGCATGCCGCGCAAACCCCTACGAAATAGATTCAACTCGCGCGCGTACATGCGGCGCGAGGCGATAGACAAGCGGCACTTCGAGGACTTTCGGGTGCGCGACACCGTGCTCCCAAAATCCGTCTTCGCCCCACGCATCGCCGTGATCGCCACACGCAAGCACCGATGCGTTTGAGAAAGCCCCGATCATCGGTGCAAGTTGCGCATCAACCCACGCGAGGCACGCACGCTGCCGACGCTGTGATTCGGCCGCATCGTTCGTCGTTGCAAACGGCACGCACGGATTACGATCACGCTCCCACGCAGCACCTTCGTGCCAATACGGCACATGCGTTTCGCCGACATTCAGAAATGCGAACACCGGCCCCGTTGCGCCGGCGATGGTTTGTTCAAGAAAGGAAAGTTGCTTTGCTAGCGACCAGCAATTTCCCGCGTAAAGGTAGTGTTGAAAGTGTCGCACGAGATGCCGCACCGATTCGCGACGATCGTCGAACCAACCGGCGGCACCAGAACCCGCAGTGAGGTACCCCTGTCGATTGAAACCGTCGACGATGCTCTCACCTTCAAGAATGAACGCGTCGCGTCCGTGTGACTTCGCAGGACCACCAAGTACGCGGAAGATCTTGCCAAATTTCGGATTGACGAACGGTTCGTGGCGCGCGCCGTCGCCGGGCGTGAAGCCAGCAAACATCGCGCAGTGCGAACCGAAGGTGAAGTAACTCGGCGCTTGCGCGCGAACCAGCGGGCCGATTGCCGAAAGTGCAGCGGGCACTACTGCTTCGAACGAATCGAAGCGGCAACTATCGAGCGTGATAAACAGCACCGAGTCGCGATGCATGGCGCCTGTGCGCCACACACCGGGCGCTGCAGCAAGACGCGTCGCAGGGCCTTCATGGCTCGCAAACGCGCGCGCTGCGATGCGGAATCTGTCACCGAGTGATTTCGGCATGCGAACCCTATCGGCCGAACGCGCACCCAAACTTCAGCGTGCGCGTTGTATCAATCAACCGAGCAAACCCTGCGTTTTCAGCGTGCAACCAAGCAGTTTGTACAAGACACGCGCGCCCACATTCGCGTTCCAATCTTCACCACGCGCACCAGGCGCCACTTCGCAAAGATCGAAGCCAACGACGCGTTTCCCACTCTTCGCAAGCACTTCGAGCAAGTGACACACTTCGGGGAAGGTGAGTCCACCCGGAACCGGCGTACCCGTGTTTGGGCAGTGCTCTGGTGTGAGGCCGTCGATATCAAACGAGATATACACCTCGTTCGGCAAACGCTTGATGATGTCGCGCGAGATCGCGTTCCATGAGCCGCGTGCGCCGCCCGCAAACGCGCGATCGCGCAAGTGTTGGTCGTAGAAACACTCGACACGACCTTTCGATTGATCAACAAACGCACGCTCGCGCGCGCCGAAATCGCGAATGCCAACTTGCACAAGTTTGCCGACCTTCGGAATGCGCGTCATCACATTGTGAAAGATGCTCGCGTGCGAATAGTGGAAGCCTTCGAACGCGTCGCGCAAATCGGCGTGTGCGTCGATCTGCAAAACGCCGAGGCCCGGATGACGCTCGGCAAGTTCGCGAATGAGCCCGAACGGACTCGCGTGGTCTCCGCCCAAAAGCGCTGGAATCGCGCCGCGATCGAGAATCGCACGCGCTTCTTTCGCGACATGCGCGTTGACCTTCTCACTCGCCGCGTTCACCGCAGCAAGCGCCTTCGCATGTGCGCGATTGCCCTCGTCGGCGCCACCAGCTTCGATGACGGGTTCCGCAGCCGCGCGCGCCTTCTTCGAAAGTGCTGCGATATCGCGGGGAATCGGCAGCATCGCAAAGCCCGCGCGCCAAATCGCGCCGTATTGCAGGTCTTCGAGATCGACTTGCTTACTCGCTTCGAGCACGATCGCGGGGCCCGCTGCAGTGCCCGGGCGGTAGCTTGTCGTTGCGTCAAACGGCACA
>JASGCF010000402.1 GCA_030054275.1 Limnohabitans sp.
CTTCAAGGTCCGCTCTCCGGCGCCGACGGCGAACAACACGCTGCGATGGTTTCCCTTCGCGAGTTACGCGATCCAACCATTCGGCCGCTGCTCGAAGGATTGGTGCGTTCAGACGACTGGTCGTTGCGGGTCGACAGTATTCTTGGGCTCGCTGAAATCACCTCGGAAGGAAAGATCGACATCGCATTGATCGAGCGACTTCCGACCGAAGGTGATCAAGAAACTTCGATCGGCGCAGCGATCGCGCTCAACCTCCTCGATCGCGCGCGCGTCGACACCATGCTCGGTTGGGAAGACGCACCTGCCTCACAACGCTTGATGCTCCTGTGCGAATCACGCAGACTCGGCGGAACACCAGATCTTGCAGCGGTCGAGCGACTTGCATCATCGAAAACGGCCGAAATCTCGGGTGTCGCCACGGCACTCCTTCTTGATCTTGGGCACCCGAATGCAACTGCGATTGCAGAGCGCGTCCGCAGCGAGATTGCGCAACTTCCTCCGAAAACACGCGCGGCCGCCGTTGCGCTCATCGCGGAAGCGGCCGCGCGCAATCACCTCAAGGGAGCCGCGCCGTTCGCAGCGTCGCTGTTCTCCTTGCCAGACCTCCCAAGTGACGCGCGCTTGCGCACACTTGGATCGTTGCTTGTGCTCTCACCGAAGGATGCGCTTCCGCTGCTCAAGTCTTCGATCGATGCAGATCGATCTCAGACAGCACTCATGCGCCATGGTGCGGTGATGTTGGCAAGCGGTGTTCGCGCGCCGAAGGCCGAGTGGGATCAACTACGCAACGGCGATCTGTTGCTCGAAGGCATCGCGGACGCTGGCACGCTCCTCGGCGAAGAGCGTGATGCGGATGCGTACGCCAAGTTACTTGAGTTGCGACATCGCATCGCCTTACGAGCTGCTGTCGATGGAAGCGAACGGCTTGGCGAAAGTAGCGAGCGTGCGCTCGGAGTCGCGAGTGCGAAATTCTTTCTTGCGGAGAAGCGGGCTGCGGGCCCCCTTGTCGAGAGTTTGCTGCGCGCCATTGCGCGCTTGGCCAAGATTGCGCCGGAGGAACTTCGTCCCCTCGTCGAAATCGATCTCGAAAGCGATCGTGACGCGCGCGGGGTGCAGGAGTCGGCTCTCATCGCACTTGCTGCTGCTGGAACGAAAGAAGCGACGCTGGTCGCAGAGGCTGCACGCGGCCGTACAACCCGCGTCGGTGACGCAACGATCGCAGTGCTTGCGGCACGAACAAAGAGTGAACTCACGGAAGGCGACCGTGAGTTCCTCGCAACCGTTGCTGGCGGCGGTGCTGATGTCTCACCGGCACTGCGCACACAAGCTGCGTGGTTGTGGCTGCGTCATGCAAATCGCACAGAAGATGCCCTGAAGGCGCTTGGCGGGACCATCGCCGAGTCGCAGCAATCGACCTCGAAGGAGTCCACGCCGTGACCGACCCCATTCGTCTGGGAATGCACGAACCAAGCCGCGCAGAATGGTCTGACATGCTGCAGGAGATTCGCGCGGTGCATGCAGACGCGATTGCGCTTGAAGAGCGCGTAGAGCACATGGTTGGCGACATCGTTGCGCGCCCATTCGCGGTTGCTTTTTCTTCGACGGGTGCTGCGCTCGAAGCAGCACTTGAGGCGCTTGGCGTGGTTCGCGGAACCGAGGCGGTCGTGCCCGCGCTTGGTCCGGCCGTGCTCGCTGCCGCCATCCATCGCCTTGGCGCTCGCCCTCTCTACGCGGATGTCGACCCGAAGTCGATGACACTTCGGGGCGAACACGCATCAGCGCGCTTGACAGGCGCCTGCAAGGCAATTGTCGGTGTGTCAACGCATGGACAACCTGCGGGTCTTGATGAGTTGGCTGCCGTCGCGTCACGCAACGAACTGCCGCTGCTTGAATTGGTGGTCGGTGGGCTTGGTGGAAGAGTTGGTCGGGATCCCGTTGGTCGCTACGGCCGAGTTGCTGTGATCGGCATGGGAGAACTCGAATCACCCATTGGTTCAGGCGGCGCGGTGTGCGTCACGAACGACGACACCCTCGCGACGGTGTTGCGCATGCTGCGAAATGGCGGCGTGACGGATCCTCGTGCAGAATGGGCGCGGATTGGAGGCATTCGACGCATCGAGCGCATCGGACTCGACGCGCGTATGACGCTTCCACAATCAGCGCTTGCGGTCGTGCGGTTAGGACGCTTTGAAAAGACATGCACGGAACTCGAAGATGTATTCCATGCGTACCTGCGGCGTTTGGCGATGCACCCTGATCTTGTCCTTCCGGCGCCATGTGCGGACGGCACCGTGCGCTGGTCGCACTTCGCGGTGCGCCTCTCTGAGCGTTACTCGCGCGATGACCGCGACTCGATCGTGCAAGGCCTGCTACGCCACGACATCGCTGCAACCTCTGTTGTTTCAGTGCTTCCGTATGAGCCAGCATTCGTCTGCGGTCACGGGGCCGGAGAGTTTCCCGTGGCCGAGCGCGCCGGCGATCGCTTGATCGCACTGCCCTTCTCGACCGAAATCGGAGAGCGCGAGGTCGACCTCGTGTGTCAAACCCTACAGGTCATGATCGAGCGGCAATCCATACTCCGCTAGAACTCTCGCCGCGAGTCGATCGCGGCGGGACGAGCGCTGCGAGACGATCGCTGCGAGACGATCGCTGCGAGACGAGGCAGATTTCGCTTCAGCGCTCGCAGTTTTCCGGTGATTCCAGTCATTCCGGTGATCCCCGTGGCGCTGTGAGCACATCAACTCAGGCGCTCACTCCCACTCGAT
>JASGCF010000054.1 GCA_030054275.1 Limnohabitans sp.
GAATCACGCCGTTCACCAAGCGCCAGTGCCAAGTTTCGCCGCCGCCACCGCGGAACATGATGCCGCGTGTGCCGTCGCCGTCGAAGTCGGGGAAGCCGACGATCTTCCAGTAGGCACCAGTGCTGGCCCAGATCACACCCTTCGACGAGATGCCGAGGTTTGCGAGGCTCCAGCGGACGACGCCGCCGCCGTCGCCGCGCCAGATCACATCGTCGATGCTGTCACCGTCGACATCAGCCACGCCGGAAATCTCCCAGCCAGCACCGACAGGTGGTTCAACGCTGCCACTGGTTCCGTTGATGCGGGTTGGCACAGAAAGCGTCATGCCGGTGAAGTTGGCAACAAACACTGCGCCGCGATCGGCACCGTCTGACTTCCGAAGCAGCGCGTCCGCGCCGACAGCGGTATCGAATTGACCGACATGGAGCTCGCTGAACTCGCCGTCCAGTGTGTTCAGAAGCGCGTCGCGAATCACGCCACCGTCCATCATCCACACTGCGACATAAGTCTTACCGCCGCTTGCCTTGCGGAACACAACATCTGCGTTGCGATCGTTGTTGACATCGACCAAGCCTACTGGCGCCCAGTCTGCGGACACCGGACGATCGATCAAGATCGAGGTGAACGGAGTCGTTTCGGTCAGCCACACGGTGTAACGCGAGGTCGCTTGGTTGTACCAAAGCATGTCTGCGCGTCCGCCACCGTTCATATCACCCGTTGCAACCAACTTGAGGTCGTTCGAAGCCGGCGTGATGTTGGTGTAACCACCGCTCACGACCGAACCGTTGACATTCCAAATCGCTGCACCAGCGCTGACATTGTTGAACCATGCGACATCAGAACGGCCATCGCCGTCGAAATCGTCGCGAAGTGCTGGCGGCACGAATGCAGGGGCGAGTTCATACTGGAAGTGATCGATCGCGATCGGCAATTCGCACGACACAGTGAGCGATGAGATACCAGCAGATGCATTGAAGCCGATGAAGAGGTCGTCCGCGACGGTCGCGTACTCACTTCGCACAGACTGCGTGAAGGAGACTGGAGTACCGTCCGAAAGAATGGCCTGTACATGCACCGTCAAAGGAATTGGATTCCCGTTGATGTCATCGAGGCCGCTCGCGTCGGTGATGACGAAGCCAGCCTTGACTGGGAAACCACCAAGCGCGGTGGCGTCGAAGATCACGGTTGCGTTCGCTGGAGAGAACGGGAAATCCCAACTCCCCAAACGCAAACTATTCGTGGAGAGTTTGCCGCCTCCAACAAGTCCATCGACAAGGCCATCGTCGCCATCGACAGAGTTGCCTCCTTCGATCGCGACCGTGCCGACAATGCTCACATTCACCGGATTGAGACCAGCTTCGAAATCATCGAAGACCAACTTTGGTGAGTTGAACGGGCTGCTCGCAATCTCGACATAGTTCGCACTCGTGGTGAAGCCGTTTGCCGGCAGACCCGCGAGAGCGGAGTTCGTAAGTGCGAAGAATCCACCGACAACAACGACGGACAGCGTCCAATGCATGCGAGTCTTCATGTGTGCTGGCTCCCTTTTCGATTCCCGATCAAGCCGAAACGCGGAGGACTCCATCTTGGAGACAGCCGCGCGGCAACAACGCACCTCGGCGCAACCTGTCGATGATCCCTCTTGATCATGCGTGCGGTTGACTGAAGTGTGAGATCTTCCCTGACCTCGACGGAATGCGTTCCCTCGACAGCAGAAGATACCCGATCACCGTTGGCACGCCAACAGAAATTGGGCATTCTCAATCTGTTGCGAAAATCGCGCGGAGCGAGTCACGCTTGCGAAGTCTGGCAAACTCAAGCCAAATTGCGTCGCGCAGACGCTGTAATTGGCACAGAGAGACGCAGCGTGGGTTGCGCTCAAGTTCCGCGACGCGATGCGACAAGTCCGAGATCACGCATCTTCCGATAAAGCGTGACGCGGTTGATTCCAAGCGCGTCTGCGGCGCGCGAGCGATTCCAACCATGCGCATCAAGTGCAGCGACGATCGCCTCGCGCTCATCGACGGATCGACTTTCGGCAAGCGGGAGAACTGCAGATCGTTGTCGAACTTCGCGGACCTCAGCGTGTGCGACGGTCATGCCGCGGATGGTGCGGCTCATGTCCGAAGGAGGGATGTCTGCACGCACCGCTTGTGGGAGCGCAGTTGCGTCAATCCACGCGCCGCGAGTGAGCACCGTGGCGCGTTCCACAGCATTTTCAAGTTCACGCACATTCCCTGGCCAATCGTGATCGCGTAGGCGAGCAATGGCAGACTCATCAAATCCAAGCACCGTGCGGCCGAGTTCCGCGCATTTCATAGCGAGGAAATGTTGCGCCAGTGGAACGATGTCTTCAGCGCGATGTCGGAGTGGCGGCAGTTCGATGGGAAGAATGTTGACACGGTAGAAGAGGTCTTGTCGGAACCGACCTTCGCCGACCAAACGCGCGAGTGGCTCGTTCGAAGCCACGATCACGCGCACATCGACGGTCAGTGTCTCGTCGCTTCCAACGGGCTCAAATTTTTTCTGCTGCAACACACGCAAGAGTTTCACTTGCATCGCTGGAGGTGCAGAGTTGATTTCGTCGAGGAAAATCGTCCCGCCGTGCGCAGCAAGGAAGCGCCCTTTCTTGTCAGCCAAGGCACCGGTGAACGCGCCTTTCACATGGCCGAAGAGCTCGCTTTCGAGGAGCGCCTCGGGCATGGATCCGCATGCAACTTCGACGAATGGTCCGTCGCGACGCGTCGACGCATCGTGGATTGCGCGTGCAAGCCGACTCTTTCCAGTTCCTGACTCGCCCTCGATGAGCACTGTCGAACTCACATTTGCGGCTGCACTCGCGAGGGCGAATGCGGACGCGAGACGCGGATCACTCCCGACAAGTGATGAGATTGGCTGAAACGGCGCATCATCTGTGCGCGGCGAATGAAGTGCCGCTTGATGCGTGAGACTCTTGACACATGCAACGAGTTCGCCGAGATCGAACGGACGCACGAAGACATCCGAGGCGCCGGCGCGAATCCACGCAAGCGCTGTGGCTGCGCGCACATCCGACGCAACCAGCACGACGGCGGGTTGCGGCTTTGCGACGCGCGTGGCCGTGAGAAACGCATGCACGCCCTGATGAAGCGCGTCGACGGACGCAACAAGCACGGCGCGCTGCGTGCGTGCGAGTGTGCAGGCATCCGAGGCGTCGCGTGCCGCGAGGCACGGTAATCCGGCAGCTTCGAGCCGCGATGCCCATGACGCGCGGGTCGGGGTGTCAGTCTCAAGCAACACCACGCACGGCGCGCATGGCGCAGCATTGCCGCACCCTCGGTTCGGTTGTTGTCCGTCGGGAAGTTGTGGCATCAAGGAACCTTCTCGCTTGTGTCATCGGCGGGCTTTTCATGTCGCACAAGTCGAAGTCGGGAAGGGGCGTCGAGTTTTGTTATTCGGACTTCAAAAGAGGGTTCATGGGCCGCGCTGCCATTGCGAATCGAGAAGGAACCACAACTTTCGTGCGGAATCTCGGGTGCGGGCCGACATAATGCGCGCCCCGCGGCGTTCAGCCGTCTCGTTGGTGCGCGCTTCGGTGCGGTTGCGCATCAAGGAACTCAATCGCCCCTCGGCGATGGCGACGCTGGCCGGAATTCCGGCTTGCGTTGGCGCGTTTGTGCGTTGCGCCGCTGTGTTTGCTTGCGTGATTGCTTGCGTGTTTTGTTGTGTGACTCACCTGATTTCTGCCTCTGACCCCGCGTTGTCGGCGTCCCTTTGGAGCAACTTCTTATGACACTCGTGAAATCCATCTTCTCGAAGCAGAGCCTTCTTGCCGTTGGCGCGCTTGCTGCAGCGCTTTCCACAGCGCCTGTCCTTCATGCCCAGAACGAGGGAGGTCAGGGGGGTGGTCAGGGTGGCGGTCGAGGACAAGGCGGCGGTGGACAAGGCGGCGGCGGACAAGGCGGCGGCGGAAGAGGCGGCATGGGTCGAGGATTCGGCGGTCCGGGCGGCAATATGGGCGGTATGGGTCGCGGCATGCAGGATGTCCGCGAGGCACTTCAAGCCGACTTTGAGCGCAGCGACATCCGCATCTTTGTTCGCCAACTCAACCTGACCGAAGACCAGAGTGGCGTTCTTGAAACGCTCTATGTCGATTACGAAGCGCAGTACAAGCCCGAGGCCGACGCAATCATGTCGTCCATGGGCGAAATCGGTCGCAACATGTGGGCGAGCGTCATGACGCCGGAGCGTCGTGATCAGATGCGCCAAACATGGGAAGGCGTGCAGAAGGAATTGCAAGAGGCAGAAGCCGCTGGTGCGATGGACGAGGAAGCTCGTCAGGCGTTCATTCGCGAGCGCATGCAGAAGGCCTCCGAGAAGTTCGCGGCAACCATGCAAACCAGTGGTATCGACGCAGAAGTGAAGGCTGCGATGGGCCAGTTGCTTGAGAAGATGGAGGCGTGGCAGACGCGCAAAGCGCAGCTCCGCGTGAACTTCACAGACAGCCTGAAGGCTGTGCTTGATGACGATCAATTGTCGCAGTGGGATGCGTTTGAGCGATTCCTCAATCGCGAGAAGTCGCTTCCGCGCGGCCGAATTTCTGGCGAAAATGTGAACCTTTTCTTGGTGGTCGATGACACGCGTCTCCCACCTGAAGAATTCGCGAAGGTCGAGCCACTGTTCAATGATTACGAGAGCCGACTCGATGGCGCGCTCAAAGCACGCAATTCGTACATTGAAGAATCAATGCCGCGGCTCTTCCGCGCAATGCAGGATTCTGATGTCGACGGCGCGACCCGCATCTTCAAGCGTCAAGCCGAACTTCGCTCAGCTGTGCGCGATGTGAACGAGGAGTACCGCACGGCGATGGTGGGCGCGCTCGGCGAGAGTGATTGGGCGCGCACGCTCGACAAGGCTGTGCTCACCGCTGGCTGGGACCGCATTTATCGTCAGACCACGACCGACCGCATGTTCGATGCAGCGATGAAGTTGGAAGGCCTTGATCCAGCGGTGCTGCAAGCCGTGACCGAGTTGTACGGTCAATACCGACAGGAAATCGTGCCTCTCAACGATCGGTTGCGTTCGCTTGCCCGCACCGAAGAGCCAGAGCAGATCGTCCGCGACGGTGAACGCTTTGTGAGCATGATCTCGCAAGGTGTTTCAGGCATGATGTCAGGCATGGGTCGCGGTTTTGGCGGTGGTGGGCCAGGCGGCGAAACCGAAAGTCCGTCTCGCAAAGTCATGGACGACCGCGGCGCCGTTGGCGAGCGCTATCAGGAACGCTTGAAGGCGCTGCTTACGCCCGAGCAGTTTGAGAAGCTGCCTCGCGGTCGCGACCGCGGCCAAGGTGGCGCAGGTGGCGCGATGGGCGGAATGCAGCGCATTCTTGACCGTCTGCCAGCCGAACAGAAGCAAGCGTTCCTTGATCGTGTCGATAAGAACAAGAACGGCGAAATCGATGAGGACGAGCGCGAAGCTGTTGGCGAGTACATGCGCGAGCAGTTCGGTGGCATGGGTCGTGGCCAAGGCGGTGGCGGCCAAGGCGGTGGCGGCCAAGGCGGTGGCGGTCAAGGTGGCGGTCAAGGTGGCGGTCAAGGTGGCGGTCAAGGTGGCGGTCGTGGCCAAGGTGGTGGCGGGCGTGGGAACGGCGGTCGTGGCGGAGACGCCGACGGCAACTAACCACCCGTTCCATCAATCAACAACATGCAGACGCGCGCGTTTCTCGCGCGCGTTTGCCTTTTTGCGTTGCAGGGCGAGCTCGGTCGATATGCACCCGATGGATGTTCGTAACTTCGACGCCCGCCTTGCCATGTTGGCGCCACTCGTGCGCGAAGCAAAGGCAGTGCGATTGCCGCGCGAGCCACAACTTGTGGAGGCGGTGCATGCGCTGCGGGCCTTGGTTTTTCCAGATCTTTGCGAAGCCCGCGATGACCAGCCCGCACCTGAGCGGCTGGTTGTTGCACGGTTCGCGGAATTGATCGACGAAGCGTTCGTCGCCTGCGGTCAACCACCCGATTCGCGCGTCACAGACCAGTTCTTCGCCGGCATTCCCTCGATCGCGCAAATGCTCTCTCGCGATGTGCAGGCTGCATTCCGCGGCGATCCGGCAGCGCAGCATGCGCTTGAGATCGTGGTGTGCTACCCGGGAATTCGCGCCCTCCTTGTCCATCGCTTCGCACATGCGCTCGATCGGCTCGGCGTGCCGCTCTTGCCGCGGATGATGGCCGAGCATGCGCACCGTGAAACTGGAATCGACATCCATCCCTCTGCACTCATCGGCGAAGAACTCTTCATCGATCACGGGACTGGCGTTGTCATTGGTCAAACAGCAGTCATTGGAGCACGGTGTCGCATCTATCAAGGTGTCACGCTTGGTGCGAAAAGCTTTGATCGTGAACCTGACGGTTCACTGCGACGCGGCTACAAGCGACACCCAACACTCGAAGATGATGTGACTGTCTATGCCGGCGCCACGATTCTTGGTGGTGATACGGTGATCGGTCGTGGCTCCGTCGTTGCGGGCGGTGTCTTCCTGACGAAAAGCGTGCCGCCTGGTCATGTTGTCACGGGTCCAAAACTAGAACTCCGCATGATCTCCATGGGCGGTGCGATCTGAGTGCGGCACGCGGACGGCTGCTTGTCGCGATTGGCGTGCTTGGGTTTGCCAGCGGCCTTCCGAATGTGCTCGTCAATGACACGCTCTCTGCGTGGCTGTCCGATCTTGGATTTGAGCCGTCAAAGATCGGGCTCATGTCGATCCTCACTCTCCCGTACGGCTTGAAGCTCCTTTGGGCGCCGTTTCTCGACCGCTACGCGGCGCCGGGATTCGGCTGGCTCGGATTGCGTCGCAGTTGGATCGCGCTCGTCTGCGCACTGTTGGTTGTTGCGTTTGCTGCGCTTGCGTGGCTTGGGCCTGCTTCGACCACTGCCTCCGTGATTCCTGCTGCGACCGCCGGTCTTGCGATCGCCTGTCTGTCAGCCACACTCGATGCGGCCGTTGACGCACACCGCACCGACAGCGCCAGCGGCGGGGAAGAAGGGCCAGCAGCCAGCGCGTATGTCCTCGGGTATCGAGTCGCGTTTGTTTCGATCGGCGCGGCGATCCTCATGCTGCACGGGGAAATCGCGCTCCTTCTTGGCCCCCAAGGTGACCCGGCGGCAAAGGCACTCGCCTGGAAGTTCGCCGTTGGCGGAGGCGGATGCGCGATGTTGCTGGGTGTCGGCGCTGCGCTTTTGGCGCCCGAACCGCCTGCGCGCACATCACCTGCATCGATCCGGCACGCGGTCGTTGGCCCACTACAGTCGTTCGCGCACGCACTCGGACCGCGGCTTACCGTCGTACTCTTTGTCGCACTTCTCTTCCGATTGCCCGACCTCCTCGGCAACAAGATGACGATGCCATTTCTTCGTCAAGAACTCGGCTTCGACATTGCCCAGATCGGCACAATCCGTCAGTTGCTTGGCTTTACGATGGCGATTGCGGGCGCTGTCATTGGCGGGATTTGCGTGAAGCGCGTTGGGCTGTTCCGCGCGCTGCTTGTGTTCGGCATCTTGCAAATCGCCTCCAACGCCGGCTATCTCGTGCTGATCAAGACTGGTGCGTCGATTCCTGCGTTTGCGGCAGTGGTCATCGTTGAGAACCTTTGTAACGGCCTCGTTGGTGCTGCGTTTGTCGCGTATTTCATGTCCATTTGCGAGCCGCGCTACGCAGCCGCGCAATACGCCATTCTGTCGGGTTTGATGTATCTCGCATCTTCACTGGTGGGGTCCGCGAGCGGCTACCTCGTCGAATGGCTCGGCTACCAAGGATTCTTCATCTTGTCGATTGCCGTTGGGTTACCGCCGCTCTGCGCCCTGCCATGGGCCATGCCACGCACGAACCTCGTGGAAACGCCCGAAAAAACCACGAATCTTCCAGCCTGAGCGCGTTCTGCGTCGCGCTCTATACTCGGCGACTCGGCCTCGACGGGCTCGAGTTAGGACACTTCCACATGACGACCACCAACGATCGCTACGGCGCGCGCACCGCGCTCGACACCGCCTACGGACCGAAGCACTACTACCGCCTCGATGCGCTCTCGCATTTCGGCGATTTCCGCAAGTTGCCGATTTCGATTCGCGTGCTTCTTGAGAGTTGCCTGCGCAACTTCGACGACTTTGTCGTGACCGAAGAGCACCTCAAGGCGTTGATGAACTACGACGCGAAAAATGTCGGCGAGAACGAGATTCCGTTCATGCCAGGCCGCGTCGTGCTGCAGGATTTCACGGGCGTGCCATGTGTGGTCGACCTCGCTGCCATGCGCGCAGCAATGAAGCGCCTCGGCGGCGATCCGAAGAAGGTAAACCCACTCGTCCAGTGCGACCTCGTCATTGACCACTCTGTGCAAGTTGATGCGTTCGGCTCGAAGGTCGCGCTCACGATCAATGGCGAGAAGGAATTCGAGCGCAATATGGAGCGCTACGAATTCCTGAAGTGGGGCCAAGGCGCGTTTTCGAACTTCTCCGTCGTGCCGCCCGCGACGGGCATCGTGCACCAAGTCAACCTTGAGTATCTCGCCAAAGTTGTGTGGGAAAAGGACGGCGTGCTCTATCCCGATTCGCTCGTCGGTACCGATTCGCACACAACGATGATCAATGGCCTCGGCGTCGTTGGTTGGGGCGTCGGTGGCATCGAAGCCGAGGCAGTCATGCTTGGACAGCCGATTTACATGCTGATCCCCGAAGTTGTCGGTGTGAAGCTTGTTGGAAAGCTCCCCGAAGGTGTGACCGCGACCGACCTTGTGTTGCGCGCGACGGAAATGCTGCGAAAGCACGGCGTTGTGAACAAGTTCGTGGAGTTCTTTGGCCCAGGCCTCGCCGAAATGCCGCTTGCGAATCGTGCCACCATCGCCAACATGGCGCCTGAATACGGTGCGACCATCGGTTTCTTCCCTGTCGATGAGCAGACGCTCGCGTACATGCGACTGTCGGGCCGCCCAGAAGGACTCGTCAAGACCGTTGAGTCGTACGCGAAATCGAACGGGTTCTGGCGCGAAGACGACTCGAAGGTTGTGTACTCAAGCGAGCTGGTTCTTGATCTTTCAACGATCGTGCCGTCGCTCGCGGGCCCAGCGCGCCCGCAGGACCGCGTCGCCCTCAGCGACATGCAGCCGAACTGGCGCCGTGATCTCGGAAAGATCTACAACAAAGGCACGAACGCCGCGACGCCGAACGCAACCACGATGACGGCAGCCGACGGCGTAAGCGTGCGAGATCCAGAGGGCAACGAGTACCAACTCAAGCACGGCTCTGTTGTCATCGCCGCGATCACAAGCTGCACCAACACATCCAACCCAAGCGTCATGATCGGCGCTGGCCTCGTTGCAAAGAAAGCAGCAGCGCTTGGTCTGACACGCAAGCCATGGGTGAAGACCTCGCTTGCACCAGGCTCCAAGGTGGTCACCGAGTATCTCGACGCTGCGGGCCTCACAGCCTCACTTGATGCTGTCGGCTTCAACACCGTTGGTTACGGCTGCACGACCTGCATCGGAAATTCTGGTCCGCTGCCCGACCACATTGGTGCAGCGATCAAGGAAGGCGATCTCGCCGTCACGAGTGTGCTCTCGGGCAATCGCAACTTCGAGGCGCGCGTCCACCAAGATGTGAAGGCGAACTACCTCGCCTCGCCGCCACTCTGCGTTGCGTACGCGATCGCTGGCACTGTCGATATCGATCTTCAGAAGGACGCGCTCGCGACCACCAAGGATGGCCGACCGGTGTACCTCAAGGACATCTGGCCAACGGCGAAGGAGGTCGAAGATGCGGTGCATCAGTTCGTGACACGCGCGCAGTTCGAGAAGGAATACGCGGATGTGTTCAAGGGCTCGGATGCGTGGCAGAAGATTGCAACCGGTGGCGGCGAGATGTACTCATGGGACGCGAAGTCCACATACATCCAAGAGCCGCCGTTCTTTGTCGACATGAAGAAGGAAGCCGGCGCGATCACATCGGTCGCTGGCGCGCGCTGCCTCGCGAAACTTGGTGATTCGGTGACAACCGATCACATCTCTCCCGCCGGCGATATCAAAAAGGATGGCCCTGCTGGCAAGTTCCTCGTCGAACACGGCGTCACTCCGGCGATGTTCAACAGTTACGGTTCGCGTCGCGGAAACGATCGCGTCATGACCCGCGGAACATTCGCGAATACGCGCATCAAGAACGAATTGGCGCCAGGCACGACCGGCGGTGTGACGACCGATTTCACAGACAGCACGGTGAAGTCGATCTATGACGCGAGCGTGAACTACAAGGCGAAGAACATTCCCCTGGTCGTCCTCGCGGGCAAGGATTACGGCATGGGCTCGTCGCGCGACTGGGCTGCGAAGGGCACATTCCTTCTCGGTGTGAAGGTTGTGATCGCAGAGAGCTTCGAGCGTATTCACCGCTCAAATCTCGTCGGTATGGGCGTGATGCCGCTCACTTTCCTCGCCGGACAAGATCGCAACTCCCTCGGACTGAAGGGCGACGAAAGCTTCGATGTCCACATTCCAGCGGATCTCAAGCCGCGTCAGCAGATCAAGGTTGTTGCGACGCGCGCAGATGGATCGAAGATCGAGTTCAGTACGCTTTGCCGCGTCGATACGCCAGTTGAAGTTGAGTACTACCGCAATGGCGGGATTTTGAACACGGTGCTGCGCAAGATGATGCGCTAGGCATTTCGCACGATCAGTTTCAATCGATCGCACGCGCCGCAGAAATGTGGCGCGTGTTTTTGTGTGCAATTTTGACGCATGATCGTGGTCACCTCATGCAGAGCGCTAGGTTGCCTGATTGCCGTTCAGGTTTGCATGGGCAAATTGAGGCGTGGCGTTCAGAGGCGTTGAAAGGGGATGAAGACATGTCAGTGGGGGATTCGGAATCGACCGGAAGAGAGCAGGCCGCAACCGAGCTCGCGCGGGCGACGCGAACCGCGTGTCGCGAAGCGTCACATGCGCGGCGTGACGCGCGCAAGCGACGACGGCTTCTCTTTTTGCGTGGACTCGACGCAACGCTCTTTGGTCATCGAATGCCAGAAGCAGCGTTCCTTGCCGAGCAGGTCGGGTGGCATCGCGATTGCATGGATGATTCCTGTGTCAAGTGTGGCACGACACTCTTTCGATTTGAGTCTCGCGAAGGAGGCTGTGGTGAGTGTCGTGGGCGTCGCGCGCTCCACGAGGCGGTCATTCGACTCGGACGATACGCCCCGCCGTTGTCGCAATGGGTGCCAGCCGTCAAGAGCCGAGCGTGGTTCAGTATGGCTCATCATCTTGGTCGCGAGCTGGGACAACAAGCGCGCGATGCGGTTTACGCAGGTCGGCTTCCTCAGCCAGAACTGGTGACTTGGGTGCCGGTTCACTGGATTCGACGGCTTTGGCGCGGAATTGATCACGCCCAGACGATTGCGCGCGCGACGGCGAACGAACTCGGCGTTCCCTGCTGTTCGCTGCTCGCTGCGCGGTGGTCGCGTGGTCAAGTTCATGGGGATCGGCGACAGCGCACATCCAATGCCGGACGATTTCATTTGAAACGCGGCGTCCAGCACGCCATGGCGCGCCACATCTTGCTGGTGGACGATGTGCAAACCACGGGCACAACGGCTCAGGATGCATTTCGAGCACTGCGAGACCTCCGACCGAAGAGTTTGTCGCTTGCTGTGTGCGCCGTGAGTGACCCGCCGCGCCGGAACGCACTGCGAGCGAGTCAATCGACGCCAAGAGGGCCTCGTTGGGAGTCGCGCGGGGAGGCGAGCGGGGGCGGTAGCCCCGAAAGCGAGGCGAATGGACCGAGAATGTATTGACAGGCGATCAACTGCCCAGTAAAACTGTGGATAACTTCTGAGCGTGGCTGGTGTTCACAGGGTGTTTGTGTGATCCATCTGGGAAGTTGGAGTTTGCGATAGCGCACACTTCGGTTGGAGCTATGGCTATCGGGCACAGTTCACGCCTCTTCATGAACGATTCACACTTCGATCATGGCTGCGTAGACCGTTCTCGGACACAAATGTCGAAAAATGAAGTCGTTCTCGGGCGTGTGGCGGAACACGACTGAATTCGAACTGAAAAAGCCGACGATTTGATCCCCCTCAAGCATCCAAGGGGGTTGACACTGTCATTGGCTTCGCTACACTCCTCGACCCGCGACGGATTCCG
>JASGCF010000403.1 GCA_030054275.1 Limnohabitans sp.
CGACAAACCACAAGCAGCAAGCGCGGTGCAACTTGAAAAGACAAGCATCATGATCGCGCTGACGAAGAAGGGTGAAGTCGTGTACGGCGGTCGCGAGATCGGCATCAACGGCGTGCAGACGCTCGTGAAGCGCATGATCGCCAAAGAAGATGTACCCGTGATTATTCAAGCGGATAAAGAAGCTCCAGCTGGGTTGCTTGTCCGCATCATTGATGAGTCGAAGTTGGCTGGTGCAACCAAGGTGAGCATCGCCAGTGCCAAAGGTAAGTAACGGGAATTCCCGTGATCGGATGACAGCACCGTGAAGCGAAGCGGCATCATCTTCACACTCGGACAGGGCACCTTGAGGTTGCTCGCGTTTGTCGCTGGAATTGCGGGCATGTTTGGATTGATGCTCGTGCTTCCGTTGCTTGAGAGCATCACTTCGACGCCGCCGTCCGATTTGGTGTTACAGGGAATTGCGACGGCGGATGTCCCTCCGCCACCTCCGCCGCCGGTGGAGGAGGAAAAGAAGCAAGAGGAAACACCTCAGGAGGAGCCGGAACCTCCGAAGCTCGCCGATGAGGCGCCGCCTCTCGACTTGTCGATGCTTGAGCTTGCGCTCAATCCTGGAACTGGTGGTGGATTTGTCGGTGATTTCGCAGTGAAACTTCCTGTGGGCGGTGCAGCGACCGAGAGCGAAAGTGCGAATTCAGCCGACGAGTTGTTTTCGATGTCTGATCTCGATCAGAAGCCTCGCGCGATCTATCAGCCGAGTCCCCAGACGAACGCGAAGTTGCAAAAGTTCGCACCGGCGACCGTGTATGTCTTGTTTGTGGTTGACCAGCGTGGGCGCGTTGAGAATCCGCTGATCCAAAGTTCAACGGATCCGCAGTTTGAGGCCCCAGCGCTTGCTGCCGTCAAGCAGTGGAAGTTCGAGCCAGGAAAGCGGAACGGCCAGTCGGTGAAGTTCCGCATGCGAGTTCCCATCACATTCCCGAAGAAGTCCTGACAAGTACACATTCTGACCTAGCACCGCACTGGAACTTGTCTACGCCAATGTTCACGAAACACGAGACGCTCGTTATGAATCCGAAGCACGTATCTCTTCGCTCCTCAGTTTTCTCCGGCGCCCTGACGTTCGGCCTTGCTGCGGTTGTCGCGGTTTCGTTTTCATCGCAGGCGTTGGCGCAATCATCGAAGAAAAAGAAAGATTCAGACTTGCCTGGGCTACCGGCCGTCGACCCAGCGACAGTCGATCCGATCGTGATTCCGCCGCAGCAACTCGCGGTCTTCACGAATGAGGATTTTGAGCGCAAGTTCGCAGAGAGTTACGCCGCAGAAACCGACATCGAGCCCAAGTTGGCCGATCCAGAGAAGAAGCAGATGCTTGAAGTACTCAAGCTGATGCAGGCAGAAAAGATGGGAGAAGCAGCGGCTGCGATTGAAAAGTTGCGATCGCCATCGTCTAGCGCGGTGTTTGATTTCACGCTTGCGAACATGGCGTTTCAGAACGAAGACTGGGCGAAAGCGCTTGAGGAGTACACCCGTGCCGTCCAGAAGTTCCCCAAGTTCCGCCGTGCATGGCGCAATCTGGCGCTGATTCATGTGCGCAACGGCGATGTTGTGAAGGCGCTTCCTGCGTTGACAAAGGTCGTGGAACTTGGCGGCGGGGATGCCATGACCTACGGGCTCATGGGCTTCGCCTACTCATCGAATGACAATCCAATCGCAGCGGAAAGTGCGTATCGCATGGCGATTTTGCTCGATCCAGCGACACGCGACTGGAAACTTGGTCTTGCCAAGAGTTACTTCAAGCAGAAGCGATTCGCAGACGCTGTTGCATTGACTGGTGAGTTAATCGCAGAAACACCAGATGCTGCCGACTTGTGGCTTCTGCAGGCAAACGCGTACATCGGCAGCGGTCAGGCAATGAAAGCTGCCCAGAACTACGAAGTCGTCGGTCGACTTGGGAAATCGACGCCGGAGAGTCTGAACATGCTCGGTGATGTTTACATCAACGAGAATTTGTTTGACATCGCGGTGGATTGCTACGCCCAAGCCATGGCGAAAGCGCCCCAAGGCGGTGCGGAAAGGCCGGTGCGCGCAGCGAAGGTGCTTGTTGCCCGTGGAGCGAGCGCAGAGGCCGAGCGACTGCTCGGCGAGGTCGAGCGCGTCTTCGGCGCGTCGATTGGAGACACGGAGCGCAAGGACATCTTGAAGATGAAGGCGCGCATGGCCGTTGCCAAGGGCGCGGGCGAAGACGAGGCGCGTATTCTCGAAGAAATCGTGACGCTTGATCCGCTCGATGGCGAGGCGCTGATTCTGCTCGGTCAGTACAACGGTCGAAAGGGAGATGTCGAAAGGGCAATCTTCCTTTATGAGCGCGCAGCGAAGATCGAAAAGAGTGAAGCGGATGCGAAGGTGCGACACGCGCAGTTGTTGGTTGGTCAACAGCGATACAGCGAAGCGCTTCCGCTGTTGCGAAGTGCCCAGCAAATCAAGCCGCGCGAGAACATTCAGCAGTATCTCGAGCAAGTCGAGCGCGCGTCGAAACAACGCGGTTCCTAAACCGAGTTCAGCGAGACGTCGCCACGGACGGATTGCCGTGGACGGATTGCCGTGGACGGATTGCTGTGGACGGATTGCTGTGGACTGGTTGCCGCGCGCGAAGCGCAACGCTTTGCTACGGATGGTTCGGTTGACTCGACCGCGCCTAACCACGCTTCGCTTCAAGTTCTTCCCATCGTGCGTAGAGCCGTGTCACTTC
>JASGCF010000404.1 GCA_030054275.1 Limnohabitans sp.
CTCACACTTTTCTCGAGGTTCTCAAGGCGCGTCTCGCCGGACATCTCCGGCGTTGGTTCAAGCGCGCTGTCGGATTGTCGCGACGCCGTTTCGGCTGTTCCCGCCGCTGCGACACCCTCCGATCGGACTCGGGCGCGCATCGTGCCTGCGCGGGTCAAGAGTGCCGCTTCTGCATCATCGCGCACAACCAGCGTGAACTTCCAGCGCACACTCACATCAAGGTCGCCGGGCAAGAGCTCCATCACAAAATCGAGTGGCACCTCATCCCACATGGGGCCGGCCGTGTCTGCGCTGGTGACAAGTGGCTCGAACCCTTCCTTCTCAATACGAAGGTCGTAGACCCCGTGGTGCGTGAACGATACATCGACCGGCGTGCGACCAACTTGTGCGTCATTCAGCCAAACCAACGCGCCTGGTGGATCTGTCTCGATCCCGATCCGCCGCTTGACGCAACCGACGGACATCGCAACAGCAACGACGAGCACCGCCGAGATCATCGATGTTTCGGATGCGCGCACGCGCTGTGTTGTCATCTGGTGTTGTGCCATCAGTCGAACTCGTCGCCTCGGAATGTCGATGCGAGATATGCGTCGCGAACCACTTTGTCGTTGATGATCTCGCGCGGCGTACCTTCGCGGAGGTTCTTGCCCTCGTGAATGATGTACGCGCGATCACAGATGCGAAGCGTCTGTTGCACATTGTGATCGGTGACCAGCATGGCGATGCCGTTGTCTGCGAGCCGACGCACTTCGGTCTGCAACTCTTCAACGGTGTGCGGATCGACGGCTGCAAACGGCTCGTCAAGCAGCATGAGTTTCGGCCGCGTCACCAACGCGCGCGCAATCTCAAGGCGCCGACGCTCTCCACCAGAGCAAGTGCGCGCCTCATCTTTCGCCTTGTGCTGCAGGCCAAACTGTTCAAGCAGTTCCTGCGCACGACGCTTGCGTTGTTCGCGACCGAGCGCTTGCGTTTCAAGAATCGCAAGGAGATTCTCTTCGCAAGTCAACCGCTGAAAGACGCTCGGCTCTTGCGACAAGTAGCCCATGCCCGCGAGCGCGTGACGATACATCGGCTCGAAGGTCACATCTTTCCCGTCGAACTGCACGCTCCCAGCTTCTGGCGTAATCATGCCGATGGCCATGCGGAACGATGTCGTCTTTCCAGCACCGTTGCGCCCAAGAAGCCCCACAACCTCACCAGCGCGGACTTCAAACGAAACACCGTCTACGACTCGGCGGCCGGAGTAACTTTTGAGAAGCGCACTGGCTTGAAGAAGCGGCACGGGTTCTAGTGTACGAAAGAAGCGTTCAGAGCGCAGCACGCTCGACCGTCATCACTCGCGACTTTACTCGCGACTTTACTCGTGGCTTTACTCGTGGCTTTACTCGTGGCTTTACTCGTGGCTTTACTCGTGGCGCGGCTCTTGCCTTACTTCTTGCCGCGCTTCTTGCCGCGCTTCAGACTGAGGGTCGTGACTCGACTCGCGCTCGACATCCAGATCGAGTTTGCCGTCGCGCATCGCTTCAAGTTCTTCAAGCGAAGCATCTGATGCGGGCATCCGACCACTGCGGACTTCGATCGCAACCCGCTCGATGCGCGTCGCGCTTGCTGCGATCACCTCGAAGATCGCCTCGGGAATCTCGTCGCGCTCACCCGCGACGGGCACCCGCCCGAACCGATCGAGGAGAAAGCCCGCCACGGTGTCGAAATCGCCGTCCTCCGGAAGTGCCAACTCGAGTCGCTCGTTGATCTCCGCGATGGTCACGCGCCCGTCTGCTTCGTAACGACGCTCACCGACAGCCACCATCTCCGGAGGCAACTCGTGCTCGGGCTCGTGCTCGTCGTGGATTTCACCGACGATTTCTTCGATCACATCTTCGATCGTGCACAGCCCGCTTGTACCGCCATATTCATCAACGACGACAGCCATATGCACTTCGCTGCGTTGAAAGTCGCGCAACAATTCGCCGATCGGCTTTGTCTCGGGCACGCGCAGCGGTTCACGCAGCATGGCGCGCATCTGAAAGTCGCTTGCGTCGTCGCCGAGAAATCGCACCAAATCGCGCACATACAAGATGCCAACGATGCTGTCGAGGCTGTCCTCGTAGACGGGCATGCGTGAGTGCCCGCTTGCTGCGATCTGCGCGCGAACAACGCTCAGATCGTCGGTCAATTCAATCGCCTCGACGCGGGTACGCGGGGTCATGACGCTGGCAACTGTTGTCTGACCAAACACCACTGCTCGCTGCAGGAGCGTCGCAGCCACTGGATCAATTTCCCCCTCGCGGCGGCTGTCTTCGATCGAGTTCAGAAGTTCCTCTTCCTTCTCGTCTTCGCGCAGATTGGCACCCGTCAATCGTCGAACCACTTCATCGACAAAGCCGACCGCAGCCAACAGCGGGCCAACCATGACGAGCGACAACCGAATGAAGGGAAGACTTGATGCGATCATGGCATAGGTTGCGTGGCGCGCAACAGCGCTTGCAACAACGCTCGTGAAGAACCAGACGAGCGCAATCGAGACGAGCGCCGTTCCGGTGAGCCCCTGCCATGTGATGCGCGACGCGTCGCCAAAACCTTCAAAGGCCACAAGCACCAACGCGAAGACCGCCACGCGTCCAACCGTGCGGAAGAGCGCAACCGCATGCGACGCTTCGTGCAGGCGATCAAGCACCCATCGTCCTTCCGCAAGCTTTCGTCGCCCTTCCAGTTCATCCTCAAGGCCAGACCGACTCGCCTGCACCATC
>JASGCF010000405.1 GCA_030054275.1 Limnohabitans sp.
TCGGCCTGCTCCTCTTCGCTCGGTCGCTCTGGATCTTCGCCCGGCTCACCAATGATGCCGCCGCCGCCAGCGCCACCACCGCCTCCGCCGCCACCGAAGCCGCCGCCGCCACCTCCGCCTCCACCAAAGCCGCCACCGCCGCCACCTTGACCGCCACCCTGACCATTCTGCTGGCCACCCTGCGCAAGCGCAGAACTCAAATTAAAGTCTGGCGCGTTGTCAAAGTTTGGTGGTTCGAACAAGAGATCGCGAATCGGATACATGCGAAGTTCGCGCGCGGCCGGAGCGTTCAAGCGATCCTTGGTGCCAGCTTCGATGAAGCCATCACGCAACTGCCACGTGGTCGGCTGATCGCCGCCGCAAAATTCAAGCATGCGCTCGAGCGCGGTGAGCGCAGGAACGCCTTCAAGCGAAAGCGTCACTTCCATTTCTGGATCAATGCCCTCTGCGCCGCCTTCGCCTTCGTAGCGAACCACAAGCGATGCGCCCATTTGTGCAGCGAGATATTCAAACGCTTGCTTTGCCGGCGTCTTATCGAACTGCACCGTCACATCGGTGTAGACCAACGCGCCAAGCATGCGCGCCTTTGAAGTGTCGTTGCGCGCCGCTTCGCGCTTCTGTTCGCCCACGGCTTTGATGCGCTCAGACAACCCCTGCGCAGACACGGTTGTTGCAGAGCACGCGATCACCGCGCACACAAACGCCGGAGCGAACATCGATCGCAGCGACCGATGCGCCATCGACCTCGACAGAGCGGGACGCGAGCAGGTGGTTGAGCGAGATGGGTTGGCCGCAGACATGTGCGCTCCTGCCGGAAGCCGGCATCGAGTACGGCGAGGTGAGTGAGGCGAGGTGAGTCCGAAAGGCCAACAACTTTCCGAGAACGCTTCTCAGAACGAAGCAGGCCCAGCGAATATACGGCCCACTCTCGGCGAAATGAGTGGGGATAAGGCAGGATTTCGCAGTGTTTTTGTCGGACCGCTACTCGACCGGACCAATCGCGAGGAGGAGGCCCGCTGGGGTCGCAGCAGCAGGGCAATCGTCGGTGGCGAGAGATGCGCGTACCAAGCCGCGCAGGGCAGCTGGGTTCCGGAAACCCTCGCACCAAGGGCTCTCCGCAACGTGCTGGGCTAGAAATCGCAGGAATCTGCGCTCGACGATCGGACCGGATTCATGCGCGTCCACCCGATCAGCATCGGCTACAGGGGGCGCTGTCCTGCGCTCGTTGGCGATGCGAAGCGCCGCCGCAAGAAGCAGGCAGCGTGTATCTGCGCGCGTGCCGCGGCCTTGTGCTAGGGGCAGTCCGCCCTCGATGTCCGGAGCGATATCAAGACTCGGATCAGGGATGATCTGCGCGCGTGCGACTGCAGCGCGCGTCTCTTCGAAGAACCGAGCGAGATTTTCTAGTAGGTCGTCCTGCACGTCATCAGCTTGATCATCGGCGAGTCCCTCGATCAGGAGACTGAGAGGGAGCGCGGCTTGAACCAACGACGCGCGCGTTGCGCGCACGGACGTGTCTTCTTCTCGGATCTCTGAAGGATCTGCCTCGAGATTTGCAGGGTTCTTCTCTGCATCCGTATACATGCGCGCGAAGAGCGACGTGAGCAGCGCGCGCGCATCGAGCGCCGCAATCGAGGGTTGCGCTGCATCACCAACGCGCGGCACAAGTGCGTCTGTCTTCAGCAAGGCGCACGCGACGGTGACTTGTGCGCGTCGTGGGAACGCTCGTGACGGCTGTGTGTCTTTCGAGATTTTCCACGCACTCAACTGATCTCGGAAGTAGGACAGGCGCGCGAGGTCTGCGACGTTTGATTGCGCAGACGCGCCTGCGTCCTCGACGTTCTTCGGTGTGGTTTTCAGAAGTTCGCCAGCAGCGAGGAGCGCCATGGCGATGGTTTCGGGTTCAAGCGTTTTTGATTCGATCGTTCCTGGCTTTGGGAGCGACGCATCGAGCGTACGAAGTCCATCGAGGAGCCGTATTGCTTGCACGCGCGCGTGTGCTTGGATCGGCGCGGGGATGTGCGTCGATCTTGCAGCGCGAGCGAGCGCGAAGGCAGCAAGCGCAGCGTCTCGGTCCGTTGCAAACGGGGGCTGATACTCGTCTGCAGTTGGGTTGTAGGAACCGAGAAGGCGTGCTGTGCTCGAGGGAGTTTGCGCTGCATCCCTCGCATCGTCGGATACGACCTGCGCTGCGAGCCGCGCGCAGAGTTGAGTGGCCAGCGCCCGCGCGCGTGCTGAAGTTCCATCCGAGAGCGGAATCGTTCGGCCACCGCGTTCAAGAAGCTCTGGAGCCGACGCCGCATCTGGTTGGCGCAGCCGCACTGTCGCAAAGCGCGCAAGAGAAACGCGCTGATCCGTGCTGTACTCGTTGAGTTCTTTGACAGGAAGTCCCGCCTCTCGGATGAGCGCCGTGAGCGTGAACTCGGGCTGCAGGGCTGTGTCGTTTGCCAGCAAGTGCGATGGGTAGGCGAAGAAGCGTGCCTGCCCGCGGTAGAGCATGAGCCCGTCGCGGCCCGGTACGACCCGCATGGCCGCATCCTTGATGGTGCGACCGAGCAGTGGTCGCGAAGGACCGGCAAGTTCGATTTCAAGCGAAAGTCGCGCCGTGACTTTGTCGCCGAGCGCGCTGCGGACCGCCCGCACGGTGTCGTCACCGAGTGCACGCGCGACAGCCTTGCCAACGGCACGTCGCACCAAGAGTTCGCGAGAACTTGTTCGATCTGCGGGATCAGCCTCT
>JASGCF010000055.1:0-6334 GCA_030054275.1 Limnohabitans sp.
AAACTGTGGCAGCGCGAAAGCAACAGCAAGTGTTGCAAGCGCTGCGAGCATCCGGAACCAGAATCCCCACCAGAAAATCCGACCGGCACTCGTGTCAAACTCGGTTTGGCTGATGGTTGGCAGGTAATGCGATGCGCCGCCGCCGCGCAGCATGACGGTGAACCCCGTGATGCCAACAGCGACCGCATAGGTGCCAACTTCGCGCTCCGTGAGGAAGTTCCCAACGATGACCTGAGAAACCAGCGTGCTGCTGCGCGCAACACCACCCGCGAAGGTCATCGCGAGGACGGAAAGCGCAGGAATGCGGCGCGGCGTGTCGGGCGAAGAAGACATGTCGGAAACACTGCGAAGACTTGCGCGGACGAGCGCGCGTGTATCTGCGCAATCGAACCAGTTGGGTCAAAACGAATTTGAGAACAATCTGATCTCGAAGATACCGAGCATCCAAGTGATGCACGAAATCTTGCGAACTCTTCCGACGCGGAGATTCAAGTCGATAGCGATCTGAATGTCCGAGAAACGCCTCGTCAGCCGACGAGGCAAACAACCGCCAACCTCCTCAGGTTCTCTCGGACCACCGAACGCCGATCGATGGTCGAAATGCCTGACGGGCTTCCTGTGAACCCCTCGGACACGCCTTGGAGGCGGGGCAGAAGAGGGCACAGGAGACCTCTCTATCGGAAGATCGCCCTATCCGAGTTGGGAGTTCTTTTGGATCCGCGGAAGAGTGTCGATCCCGAGAGTCTCGCAGGTCAATTCGACTGTCCCGCGGATGCGCCAATGCACTTGGTCCCGTTACGGACACGCTCCCCATGCTGCGAGCAATCCCGAGAGATCCGCTGCGTCTGTGGTGCCGTCGCCGTTGAGATCGGTGCTCGATGGCTGCCCCCACGCAGCGAGAAGTACGGCAAGGTCCGCCGCATCGACACTTCGGTCGCCGTTTGCGTCCGCGGGGCACGGCGCCGTTCCAGGTGGAAGGCGGCCCCACGCCACCAGATTGGTCGGTGCTTCGCCGACGACCGTCGACTGCACGGTGCACCCAAAGGACACACTCGCTCCCGGCGCGAGGGCATCGTTCCATCCGGCGTTGTTGATGCGATAGGCGTTGCCATCGCGGGTGTAGACCGCGTTCCACAGACTGTTGATCGAGGCAAGCCAGTTGAACTCGACTTTCCATCCGCGAACGGCAATCGCAGAAGTGTTGGTGACGGTGAACTCCGCTTGTCCGCCGCCCATCCAAGTACCCGTGTACTCAAAGCGTGTCGCAAGCGGCACCAGCGCGGGGTCGTTGCCCTCGCCGTTCTCGCCGTAGTCAACGCCACCGAAATCAACATCGCTCGCCGAGAAAAAGGCTTCACCCGCTGGGTCATCGCGCTGCCAAATGACAAACAGCACATGTCGCCCGACGCGCGCGGGAATCTCAAGCGTCATCACATAGTGCATCGGCGCGCCACCTGCGCCGCAGTGGCATTCTTTGCCAGACTTTCCGCATGATCCCGTGAGCGTCGCGCTGTCGCCGCCTGCGATCGGCTCGAGATCGCTCCACTTGAGTGGCTGGCGCGGGTCATACCCCGATTTCGTGATGTAGGCGAGGAAGAAACTCGGATCATGAGGAGTTGTCGCACAGAAGCGGCAGACGCGCGGACCTGCAGTCATCGGCGTGGCGTACCAATCTGTGCGCGCCAAATTGAGGCCTGCGTACTTGTCGCGTCCCGCGCCTGCCAGTTGGCCGTCAGGAATCTCGCCTTGGTAGTTGTGGCTTGGGATGTTGCGCGAAACTTCGTGCCAGTCGTAGAACGGCTGCGTGCCGCCAACGGCGATCGCGGCTGCGGCTGCCGGATTCTGCGGCGTTTGCGGGTTCTCTTGGAAGATCTTGTACACGCGGCTTGGCGGATCAGCCATCGAGCCGTGCGCGAAGGCCACGGAAGATGGGTGTGCGAATCCCATGGCGATCGCTGCGACAGTCGCGCCCGCGATACGCAGGGCTTGTGCGCACACATTTTTCGTCGATGTGAAGGTCATTGGCGCTCGGTTCGAAAGCGCCCCCCGAAGTCGATCGGGCTGTACGCGAGGGAGGTGGGCGGGGTGCAGTGAATTCGAGATTTCTCTCGGAAGTCCAAGCTACCCTGCGTTCCCATGTCGTTCGCATCGCATCACGCAGGTTGGAATCTCGACGCGAGTTACGCGCGGCTTCCCGACGCGTTTTGGGCTGAGGCAACGCCTGCGCCATTTCCATCCTCGCAACTCGTGGCGTGGAATGCGTCACTTGCATGCGAACTTGGGATCGGGCTCGAAGCGCGCAACACAGAAGTTCGCGCGCAGTGCGCACAATTTGCGACGGGCGCCTCGCTTCCGCCAAACGCTGTGCCGATTGCGCAGGCGTACGCTGGGCATCAGTACGGTCATGGAACGATGCTTGGTGATGGTCGCGCCATCTTGATCGGTGAGCAACGCACGCCATCGGGCGCACGCATCGATCTTCATCTGAAAGGTGCGGGTAGAACGCGATTTTCTCGCGGTGGCGATGGGCGCGCTGCGCTTGGACCAATGTTGCGTGAGTACCTCGTGAGTGAGGCGATGCACGCCCTTGGGATTCCGACGACACGCAGTCTCGCTGTCGCGACGACGGGAGAAATGATCCCACGCGACGGGCTCAAGCGTGGAGCGGTGCTTGTTCGTACGGCGTCGAGTCATCTGCGTGTTGGAACATTTGAGTATGCAGCAGCGCTTGATGATCGCGCATTGCTTGCGCAACTTACGGACTACGCGATCGCACGGCACGATCCCGACCTTGCAGACGATCCTGACCGCGTCGCACAGTTTCTGCAGCGTGTGATTCGACGACAAGCACAGCTCATCGCGCGTTGGCAATCCGTAGGATTCGTGCACGGGGTGATGAACACAGACAACATGACCATCTCGGGTGAAACGATCGACTATGGACCATGTGCGTTCATCGATGCGTATGACCCCGACACGGTCTTCAGTTCCATCGATCGATTTGGGCGATATCGCTACAGCCAACAGCCAGCGATTGCACAGTGGAACCTCGCGCGACTGGCGGAGTCGCTCTTACCGCTTCTCATCGCGCATGAAGGTGAAGAGTCGCGCGCCGTCGATCGCGCAAATGCAATGCTGGCCGAGTTTCCAATGAACTATCAGTGTGCGTGGCTTGATGCGTTTCGCGCGAAGTTCGGGCTCTTCTCGGCAGAAGACGACGATGCGTCGCTCATCCGCGAATTCCTCTCGTGGATGCACGCGTCGAAAAGCGACTTCACAAACACCTTCCGCGCGCTTGTCGATGATGCGCTGCAAGCCGATCCATCGCGTACTGCGTGGGATGCGCGGTGGCAGTCGCGAGTGGAACGAGAGGCAATCGGTCAGACAAGCGCTGCGACGAGTGCAACGCGACTCGCGCGAATGCGCGCGGTCAATCCGGCGATCATTCCAAGAAATCATCGTGTCGAGGAAGCGCTCGCGGCGGCTGAGGCGGGCGATCTCGCTCCGTTCGAAGCGCTGGTTGCCGCGCTTCAACGGCCGTTCGATTCCCATGCGTGTGACGCACACTACCGCGAGCCAGCACCGCCAGCATTCTGCGGTTACCGCACCTTTTGCGGAACATGATCCCTCGCTGCGTGTGGGTGCGGCCTTCACTTGCCGCGATTTCACAGCGAAATCGATACCTTCCGCTGCATGCGAACCGACAGGCAGTACCTTGACGCAATGCGCCGCACCACTGCTTTGATCCTCGCGACGACGACGCTTGCCGTGACCGAAGGGACCCATGCGCGGCAGCACATCGTGCGTCCTCACGAGGATGAAGTGATCTATCAAATCATGCCAATCGCATGGCGCGATTCAAATCTCGACACGACTGGCTCTGTGCAGACGCGCTTTGGTGATTTCGGTGGACTCGCAGCAACCGAAAGCCTCGACTACCTGCAGTACCTCGGCGTGACGATGGTGTATTTGCAGCCAATCTTTCCGTCGGCCGCCTATCACGGCTATCAGCACGGCGTACCCGACACGATGAATTCTCGCTTCGGTACCGAGGCGCAATTCCTCGCGTTCGTGAACGCAGCGCATGCGCGCGGCATCAAGGTGATTCTTGATTTTGTCGCGTATGGCGTAAGCCACAACTCACCGTACTACCAGTCTGCGTTCCAGAATCCGCAAAGCCAATACGACTCGTGGCTTGCTTTCACGAACGCCGCAAACTCGAGCTATGTCGGCTACACATTCAATACTTGGAACGGTGCGCAGGTCGGTTTCATCCACTGGAACCTCGACAACCCTGCGACGGTGACTGCTGTCACGAATTGGGCGAAGAAGTGGCTTGATCCGAACGGTGATGGCAATCTTTCGGATGGCGTCGATGGTTTTCGGCTCGATCACGCGTGGGCATCTGGCGGCGAAGGCTTCGGTGCAGATATCGATTTTTGGAATCAGTGGTGCGGTGCGCTGCGCGCGATGCGGCCCGATGTCTTCATTTTCTGCGAGCCAAGCGACTGGGGAAACTACGGGACTGATTTGCTCACGCCCAACGCGTTCAACGCAGTGATTACAAAGCCTTGGCAGTTCGCCTCGCGCGACGCTGTGAACTTGCGGAACGCGTCGGGGCTCTACGGTTCGACCGCATCGACTTACGCTGCGATTCCAGCGGGAAAGTTGGCGGTTGCGCAGGTGAGCGACCACGACTCTGACCGCATCGCGTCGGTGCTCGGCAACAACACGGCGCGGCAAAAAGTCATGGCCGCGATCCAGATGACGCAGCCGTTTCCGCCGAATATCTACTACGGCGACGAACTCGGTATGCGCGGCACCAAAGCATCGACGGGCACCGACGCCGATGACATTCCGATGCGCGAGCCCTTCAAGTGGAAGGCGGTGGCGGGCGCGCCGATGTCGAACTATCCAGCAATCACCTCGGGCGCCGTGCCGCCGACATTTAGTGCAAACAACGACGGACGCAGCGTCGAGGAGGAGAAGGGCGTTGCTGGCTCGATGCTCGAGACCTATCGCTCGCTGATCGCGGTGCGGAAGAATTCGATCGCGTTGCGTCGTGGCTCGTATCTTCCGGTGACAAGCCCCAACAGCGGCATCTATGCGTTCGTGCGACACCACGCAGATCAGACCGTGCTTGTCGCGATTAATCTCAACTCCAGCACAACAAGCACCACGATCGACCTCTCGGGATTCACCGTACCGAAGGCTGGGGCCGTGCCGGTGAATCTGCAGGGCGGCGCAACGCTACCTGCGATCACACCAGCGAACCGCGCTGCATATCCAGTGTCGCTCGGCGCGCGCAGTTGGTTTATCGCGACGGCAGCGCTCACGCCTCCGATGGATGTGTCGCACGCAGATATCGACGGCCGCAACATTCCGTTTGACGCAGGCGCGCTTGCGCTCATCGCGACGCAGACCAATGCGTCGAGTTTTGGCGACAATGTGGGCGAGTTGAACCAGTTGTTCGTACGCACGGATGGCGATGCGCTGCGCATTTCGATCAGCGGAAACCTGCCGACAGATGGCACTTCACTCGACCTCTTCATCGATGTGAATCCAAGCTCGCCCGCGGGTCAGAATCGTTTGGTGACAGCGCATCTTCCGGCACCGCCCGGCGGTCTTGCACCGCTTGACGGAACGATCTTCGACGCAGGATTCGCGCCAGACACGCTGCTCTATGTCAACTCGAACGGCGGGCTTGTCTATGTCGATCAAGTCTCACTGCCCACTGCACCCGCACTCGCTGTGAAGACCTATCGCGGCAACACGGGCCTGAACTCTGGACGCGGTGTTCTTTCGGGCGGCGCGAATCCGAATGGCATCGAGGTCGCCTTCGACAACACCAATTCGGCCGCTGCGACGGCGGCCACAAAGGGCTTCGAACTGCGTGTTCCGTTCCTCGATCTTGGATTACCCGCGAATTTCAGCGGTGCGGTGTCGGTTGCGGCGTGCATCCAGCGCGCGTCGGGTGAACTTTCGAACCAGTGGCTACCCAGCCTTGCGTCGGGTGCGGCCGATCTCGGGCTCGCGCCGAATCTCGCGAATGTCGCAGGAACACAATATGTGACATTCCATCTCGGAGTTGTTGGTGACCTCGATCGCGATGGAACCGTGGGTGCCGCTGATCTTGCAGCGCTGCTTGGCTCGTGGGGTCTTGACGCGGCAACAAGCGGGCATCTCGCAGCCGACCTCGACGGCGATGGCACCGTTGGCGCTGCGGATCTTGCGGTGCTTCTCTCGCGTTGGGGCGGTTGAGTCCGTCGATCGTGAAATCCGACAACATCGCTTCACGACGACGGACTGCGTTGACGGACTGCGTTGACGGACT